>JAGKXC010000004.1 GCA_021151535.1 Sphingobacteriia bacterium
TTTGCTGTGGGGCGATAAAATCACTGGGATTACCTTCTTTTGCACCCTGCTCTACCCATTTGGCGATGGTTTGAATCTCAATCTCACTGAGTACATTTTCACCTACAAAATGCGAATAATTGGGGTCAGCTGGCCAGGGTGGCATAATCCTTTTGGATGTTACTTTCGCGATGGTTTTGGCTTTTTTGCGAACTTGTTCAAAGGATTCCAATGAAAATGGAGCGATTCCGTTTACCCGATGGCATCGCCAGCAGCTGCGGCTAATAATGGGCGCAATATGCTTGTAGTAGCTCGGTTGATCGGGAACTTCAGATAAAGATTTTTGTAAATCATCCCCACTTCTCTGTTTCCACATTGTCAAACCCAAATCTAAAATCTTCAAAGCAAAAATGGAAAAAACAACTATCCAAATTACTTTAGGTGATTTCCATCTACTGTTTTTATTCAAAAACTTGTTTGCCATACCCAATTAATATTCAATATAACAACCTGCAGGCTGATTGGATTTTACACACAAATTAGTGATTGGTTTTTGAACTCCATTTCCCTCTATTTGATTGAAAATCAATTTCAAATAGCTAGAATCTTGCGCCGTTTTCACCATGCTCATCTCCCCTGTTTTCATCGCCCGATTACTTAATTTACCACGGTAAATTTCACGTCCTATACGGTTATAAACCACCATTTCAGGATATACGGTTGCCCCGATGGCTTTCGACCACCACAAATGAGTATCGACAATAGCAAATGATTCCAACCACGGATATGGCTTGCTATTTACTGCGGGATAAATCACTTTTAATAATGGTTTTTCTCCCAAATCTTCCATCACACTCAATTGATTCACAACGTATTGCAAATCTGAGACATGCAATTTAGAAATGGGACATTCGGTTGAAAATGTGATAAATATTTTTGCCGGGCGATGGGTATCATTGACTATCCTTTTAAATTCATCATAGATTTTTACCGAATCGTTTTGAGCAAATTTATTGGCGTTTGAAGATTCTGCGCTATGATCAGAGCAACGCTGGGTTGATTGATAACATGAACTAAAAATGGTAGCTAGGGAAATAAATAAAGCCGACAAATGCTTGAATTTGAATTTCCTAGCGAACTCCCATAGAATCATGCCGCAGGTTACTGAAACATTGAAGGAATGTTTGGATCCAAATTGGGGAATTTCACAATGAACATCACACAATTTCAAAACTTCTTCTGAAACGCCATCTACTTCATTTCCTAACACAAAAGCAATCTTGTTTTCATTGGGATATTGGAGATTCTCAAGCGATACTGATAGTTTGGTTTGTTCAATTCCTACGATGAAATAGCCTTGAGATTTTAATTCTTGAATGGCTTCAGTTGTTTGAGAAAAGTAAACCCAATCAACGGTTTTCTCCGCGCCAATAGCGGTTTTTGAAAGTTCTTTATGGGGCGGTTGCACCGTGATTCCACACAAATACAATTTATTGCAAAGGAAAGCATCGCAAGTTCTCATAATGGAACCCACATTGTAGATGGAGCGCACATTATCGAGCACTACAACGAAAGGCCATTTTTCTTGACTTCTAAATTGATCTAACGATAAACGATTCAATTCGTTCATTGCTTTCTTTTGCATAATACAAAAGTACAATTTTGTTATAGGTAAATTTTGCCTTGTTTGAATGAATTGTGAGTTTACCTTAGGTTATTTTTGGGAAAAAGCGCAATGAAAATGGTGGTTAATTGTGAATTACGGGCTAAAATGTTGTAGTAAATTGCGGAGATATGACAGCTGGAAAATCTGACAAAGAAACTCCGTTGATGAAGCAATACCACAGCATTAAAGCTCAGTATCCAGGGGCTATACTGTTGTTCAGGGTTGGTGATTTTTACGAAACCTTCAACGATGATGCAAGAATTGCATCGGGCGTATTGGGAATTGTATTAACCAAGAGAGCAAATGGTGCGGCATCAGAAATGGATTTGGCTGGTTTTCCTCACCATTCTTTAGATAATTATTTACCCAAATTGGTAAAAGCTGGATACCGAGTTGCCATTTGTGATCAATTGGAAGACCCTAAAATGACGAAAACCATCGTTAAACGAGGGGTTACAGAATTGGTTACGCCAGGGGTAAGTTATAACGACAAAGTCTTGAATGTAAAGCAGAACAATTATTTGGCTAGCATTTACGAGACGGGAAACCTTTGGGGCATTGCATTTTTGGACATTTCTACGGGTGAATTTTTCTGTTCGGAAGGAAGTTGGTTTTCTATCAAGAAGTTGATGGATTCTTTGAAACCTGCCGAATTGATCATGTCGAAGAACCAGCAAGAAACCATCAAGAGTCATTTTGGCAACTTACCTTCTTATCAAACATTAGAATCGTGGGTGTATGAAAAGAGCACCGCCGAGGAATTGTTAAACAAACAATTCCGTACCCAAAACCTGAAGGGTTTTGGGATATCCGAAATGCCTACGGCTATTTCGGCGGCGGCCGCGTGTTTGCAATATTTACAACAAACGCAACACCACCACACCCAACATATTCAATCCATTTCACGCATAGATGAAAACAACGCTGTATGGATTGATGGCTTTACCCAAAGAAACTTAGAACTCATTCGCCCAATTTATCAAGGTGGTGTGGCTTTCATTGATGTAATCGACCAAACCTGCACCGCTATGGGGGCGCGTTTGTTAAGGCAGTGGCTGGTATTTCCATTGATTCAAAAGAATGATATCCAACAACGATTAGATCGTGTTTCAGTATTTGTTGAAAACGCTACCATTAGAACACAGCTAAGATCACAATTGAAGCAAATTGGTGATTTACAGCGATTGGTTTCTAAAGTGGCTCTGAGAAAAATATCGCCCCGCGAAGCCGTACAACTAAACTTGAGTTTAATACAACTGGGAAGTATCAAAGAATTGCTACTTCAACAACCCCATGAAGAATTTGTGAAAATTGGCCAACAAATTTCGCATCTTCCTGAAGTTTGTAACTGGTTAAGTGATACCCTTCTGGAAGATGCTCCAGCCGTTGCACAAAAAGGAGGAATATTCCAATCTCACGTTCACCCAGAATTATCGGAATTACGCGATCTAACCACTTCTGGCAAAGACAAACTCATAGAAATCCAACAAGCTGAAAGTATTAGAACGGGCATTCCATCTTTAAAAATTGGATACAACAATGTATTTGGTTATTATCTTGAAATCACCAATGCGCATAAGGATAAAGCACCAGAGGATTGGATTAGAAAACAAACATTAACCAATGCCGAGCGATATATAACGCCGGAATTAAAGATTTACGAAGAGAAAATCCTCACAGCAGAAGATAAAATACTGGGGTTAGAAATGGAATTATGGGAAAACCTACTGAACCAATTGGCAGAACATATTCCAACACTACAACAGCAATCCATGTTGTTAGCAGAAATTGATGTATTAGCCGGGTTTGCACAACTATCAGTTGAACGCAAATATGCGAAACCTGAAATTCATGAAGGTTTGGGATTGCATTTGGAGGATTGCAGGCACCCCGTAATTGAATATCAATTACCACCAGGCGAATCCTATATTCCGAATACATTAAAACTGGATAAAGAAGACCAAAGAATCATCATTCTAACCGGTCCGAATATGAGTGGTAAAAGTGCCATCCTGCGACAAACTGCCTTGGCCGTAATCATGGCGCAAATTGGTTGTTTTGTACCTTGTAAATCTGCTCAAATCGGGATCATCGACAAGATCTATACCCGTGTGGGGGCTTCAGACAATATCAGTGTTGGGGAAAGTACATTCATGGTTGAAATGTCTGAAACAGCCAGCATTTTGAACAATTTAAGTGAACGCAGCTTGGTGTTATTGGATGAAATTGGTAGAGGAACCAGCACATATGACGGCGTTTCACTGGCATGGAGTATTGCTGAGTTTTTGCAAAGTCATCCTACCAAACCTGTTACACTTTTCGCAACCCATTATCATGAGTTGAATGAATTGGAAGCTAAAATTGATGGGATCAAAAACTATCATATCGCCATTAAAGAACAAGGTTCACAGATAATTTTCTTAAGAAAGTTACAAAAAGGTGGCAGCGAACACAGTTTTGGTATTCATGTGGCGCAATTGGCTGGAATCCCCAATGCCGTTTTGTTGAGGGCAACGGAAATTCTGAATACGTTAGAAGAAGATCGCGCTCAACTATCGCCCCAAAAAACCCTAAGAAAAACCGATAGTAAGCCTGTTTATCAAATGAGTATGTTTGCTACGGAGGATCCAAAATTGATTCAAATCAAGAAACTGATGAATCAAATGGATATTAATGCCATCACGCCTATTGAAGCTTTGTTAAAACTACAAAACATCAAAGGCATTGTTGAAGGTTAAAGAGATTTGAGAAGTTAAGGCGATTCTTGAGACATCCTCACAATTCACCCTTCACCCGAAACAACTGATTAAAAGGTATAATTACATCCTAAAGCGGGCAAAATTGGCAATTGGTTTACTCGAATACGATTGATACGATCGTAATAGAAAATGTTAGGCCAATTGTACACGTTGGTAACGCTAAAAATCAAGTTAAATTGCTTGTTGTTATTGAGTTTCCACTGTCGTTTAGCAGAAAAATCCATCCTGTGGTAATAAGGCAATCTTCCGCCGTTTACTGTTGCATAGATAATCCCTAAATTACCATTTCCCGCAGTATAATCAGTGCTTATTCCAGTTCCAAATGTTTGCTTTTCATAGTAACCTTGAGTTTGGGTAAATGGAAATCCGCTACCAAAATTCCAACGCACTGAGAATTCGGTGGGATTCTTTTTATCAAACTCATAACTCACCATAACATTGGCGTTATGACGGCGGTCAAAATTGGGCTGATAATGCAATATTCCATCAAAGCGATTTACCCAAGTTAACGAATAAACCATCCAAATGTATAAGCCTTTATGGCTGTATTTATAAGAAAAATCACCACCATAAGCCTTACCTGTTTCAATGATATAATCCTGTCTTAAGCGTGCCGGCTTACCTGCATTCTCTTGGTTATCATCAAACAATTTATCGCGGTTGATATTGGTAATCTGATCAAAAACTTTAATGAAAGATTCTAAATTGATTGTTTGCCTTTTATCAATGCGATAATCAATTCCACCTACTGCATGTCGTGCCTTCTGTAAACGAGAAGTAACTGCTTTGCCATTGAAAGTTTCTGGCAAGTTATCGGGGCCACTCAAGAAGCCATAGAACAAATTAACAACGTCTCTATCGCTCATCGCCGATAAAAAATTCTGTGAATATTTGCCTGCGGCAAATTTGATTCCGATAGATTTCCAAGGGCTGTAACGGAACTGGAATCTTGGCTCCAAACTCGAATTACCCAACGACGCGTAATACTGTCCTCTTAATCCGATATTGGCGATAATTTTCTTGGTTACCAATCGATAATTTGCAAAAGAATTGATCTCAGTGGTACTTTCTAACTGGGTAATTTTTCTGTTATTGGAATTGTACAATTGAAAATTGGTTTGGAATCCATTGAGTTCAATTCCCCAACGAAAATCATCTTTTTTCATATTGTAATTGAAATTCATTCCCAAGTTGAATCCACCGATAGAACTTTCTCTGGGGCGGGCATCTTTTTCAATTTGTTGTATTTTATAATTGCTGTACAAGAAATACCCATCTACGCGGGTTTTCGCTTGTTCTGGAACCACCAAAAACTTTGCGCCCAAGCCGTTAGCTGCCCATTGATATTTGGTTGAACCTGCAAAATTCACATTGTCAGTAAAATGGAAACCATATAACCTCGAATAACCGCCATTGGCAGAGTTAAAGTTCAATTTCACAAACAAATCGCCGAAGTTGTAAGGCAATTTATTGGCATCGATATAAGGATATAAAATGGCTGATGATTGTCTCAAAAATGAATTCCTATATGAAATAGCATAAGAACTATTGTTCTTTCCTTTTTCATATTTCTTCATTGGACCTTCTTGCAGAATTTTTGATGTAAAAGTGGTTAATCCCAACTTTGTTTTGTGTTGATTTCTATCGCCATCGCGGGTTTTAATATCAATAACTGCCGATACTCTCCCACCGTATTCTGCGCCAAATCCAGCTGTATACACATCAGCAGATTGAATCAAATCTGTTTCAAAAACAGAATACAATCCAATGGAGTGGAACGGATTGTAAATGGTTAAACCATCCATCATCACCTTATTCATAACGGGCGATCCCCCTCTAATATAAAGCTGCCCGCCTTGATCGCCAGTAAAAACAACCCCCGGCAATACTTGTAAATATTGAAGAATATCTGGTTCAGCGCCCATGGCTGGCATTTTATAAATGGTTTTACCTTCGATATTGGTAACACCCACTTTGGCATCTTTGGGCTTCGCTTTCACCTCAATATCTACTGCACCCATACTTTCAACACGAGTTAAATATGCATCATAACGAACATTTCTTCCTGCTGTTACCGTTTGTTCAGAAAATAAAGTATCAAAAGACGTATTGGTGAAAATCAAAATGTATTTACCTGATAATAAACCTGTTAATGCGTAATACCCTTCTCCATCTGAAAAAATTGTTCTAATAAATTTGGGCTTTTCACCGGCGGCAATTACAGAAACCGAAGTCCCAGCAAGTCGGTCACCATTACCACTATTATAAACAAACCCACGAATATCTCCCTTGGTTGGAACCTCATCAATTTGCCCTAATAAAGTTTGGGTTAATCCAAAAAATAAACAAAGGGTTAAAAAGAACCTATAATTTCTCATTCAATAAACCACAAAAATAACCAACTCTACCTTATTTTTGCCATAATTATGGTTTATCGTTTTAAGGTTTGGTTTGAAGATCAAGAAGATGTTATCCGTTGGATTGATATCAAACCCGCTCATACCATGAAGCAATTTCATTCTATCATCCAAGAAGCTATTGGATTTGATGGTAAAGAAAATGCCAGTTTCTTTGTCTCCGACGATCGATGGAGACGTGCGAAAGAAATTCGCTTATCCAAAGAAAACACAGCAATTGGTAACGGCGATGTTGTTTATCTCACCCAATATGCTGGCCCAAATAACTATTCTTTGATGGATGAAACCAAAATAAGAGATTTGGTTAACGACCCACATCAACGATTTGTTTATGTATCTGACTTTTCGGCATTGTGGACGCTTTATTGCGAATTAATAGCCATCGCCGAAGACGATATCCGCAAAATTTATCCTTCTATTTATCGTTCAGAGGGCAAAGCTCCTCGACAAAAAGAAGACGGCAAATTCAAATTATTGGACGATGATGAATTTGATGCATTGGCAGAAAAGATCTTAGCGGCCAAAAATGCGTTTGGATTTTGGGGGGAGCAACTGCATCTGGCAAAACAGCTTTGGCCATCCAATTAGCCAACATTTTAAACACTGAAATCATCAATTGCGATTCTCGGCAAGTTTATAGAGAACTAAACATTGGAGTAGCAAAACCCACCGCAGATGAGTTAAACATGGTTCATCATCATGGTGTTAATGTTACTTCCATTGAAGACCATTTTTCTGCTGGTTCTTTTCAGCAATTAGTAAGACCTACACTTGATTCACTATTAGAAAGGCACAACCACGTTGTTGTTACTGGTGGAACTGGATTATATATCCAACATTTGCTATTCAACGTGGATGAAACCTTGCAATTGAATAAACCCTTGCAAGAAATTTTTAGCCAGAAAATATCGCCCTATAACGAAAAATATCAACTTCATTTTCTTGCGATTGATATTCCAAGAGAGATATTATACCAAAGAATTAACCAAAGAGTAGATCACATGGTTGCAGATGGATTATTACAAGAAGTAGAGAATCTCGTACCCAAATCCAAACTAAAAGCTTTACAAACAGTAGGTTACACTGAATTATTCAACTATTTCAATGGCGATTCCACTTTGGAGCAAGCCATCGATTTGATAAAACAACATACCAGGAATTATGCAAAACGACAGATTACTTACTTTAAGCATCAATTCCCTACCCAGTGGCATTCTCCTCAACAAATTTTAGAAATTGTGAGTAATTTCGCAGTTCAATAACAACATGCAAGAGATATTAATTAGTTTATTCGCCTTAACCCTTTTAGAGATCGTTTTAGGCATTGATAACATCATTTTCATTTCAATTTTAAGTGGCAAATTGCCAAAGGAAGACCAGAAAAAGTCGCGTCAAATGGGCTTATTCGTGGGCATGTTCATTCGAATTTTGATGTTATTGGGAATTAATTGGGTACAACAACAAGAAAAAACATTATTTACCATTTTGGGCAGTAATATTTCTGGAAAAGATCTATTGCTATTGAGTGGAGGTTTATTCTTATTGTATCAAAGTGTGCATGAGATTCACCTAAAAATGAAAGGTCATAAGGAGGAAATCAAAGAAAGAACCAATGCCAAAGGTTTTACTGCGGTAATGATTCAAATGGCTGTAATCAATGTTGTATTTAGTTTAGATTCAGTTATTACTGCAATTGGAATGGCAGACCAGGTGTGGATTATGATTGTGGCCGTTGTAATTTCAATGATTGTGATGTTGATAGCAGCAGATCCTATCGCCAACTTTGTAAATGATAATCCGTCTATCAAGATTTTGGCATTATCCTTCTTGGTTTTAATTGGTGTTTCTTTATTGGGCGAAGGATTAGACCAACACATAGATAAGGGTTACATCTATTTTGCAATGGCGTTTGCCTTTACCATTGAAATCATCAATTTGAGGCTGGATAAGCAGCACAAAAAACACTAAATGGGTTGATACAACCTATGTGTATAACTGATTCGAGGCTAATAATTTAGTAGTCTTACTTACGGTTGAACCAACCAAAACTTCTCTTCCTCAAATTTCAGGGAATAAGTGAGCATGCTCAAAAAGTCTTTGTGGTTTGGCATTGACAAATACAATTGCAGCCAAGAAAAGCTTCTTTCTAATGGATTTTTCACATTGAATTGCTGACTTTTCAATTCCAAAAATGATTTCCATTCAATTTCCGAAAAATGCTTTTCCAAAGCAGCTTCTTGTGCCTCTTTTGCTGCTCGTTTGGCCTCTTTTTCAAATTGTTCTGCAGTTTTTTTCAATGCCTTTAAATGCGGACTTTGCCAATGATACAATTTCTCAAATAGCTTTTGAAATTCATTATTCAACATTCCCAGTTCAGCATTAATTTGAAAATTATGATCTATTGATTTGAGAATATGATTTTGAATTTCTTTATCCGATAAACCGAACATTTCCCAAGCTGTTACACCAAAGCGATTTAATTTTTTATTCGACGATGGACTTAATACTGTTCCACCCTTTCTATGTATTAGAGCGGGTGCAATTAAATTCATTGATTCAAATGCCTTGGTGGTTTGTAACCAATATTGATACTCTGAAGGACCGGCAACATAGGCAATATTTGGTAAAATCACTTGTTGATACAAGGGCCTTAGTAGCACATTTGGACTAAAATACTCAGGATTTTGTTCCAAAGCCAACTTCATTTCAGCTATGGATTTATTCCAGCCAGTATCAACGCCTATAAATTCATTTTCTGATGATTTCTCAATTCTTTCTCTCACTCCATCGCCCGTAAAAAACAAATTACAGGCTCTAAAATAAGCTGGACCAGCTAATCCATATTGTTGAATTTCAACAGATTGTTTATCCAATGCATTGAACAATTCTGAAGAAAATAAATCCTTTTCAAAAATGGGTTTTGCGAGAGTTTTTAGTGCTTTATCATCTGGATTCAACACTAACAAGGGAAAATCCGCAAACAAATGACAAACAAAATGTGCTGTAAAATCCGCAAAGGAATGCGGATGAATTTCTGTAAGATGTTCTAAAAACTCAATGGAAGCAAGTGCGGAAGAATTGTTTTGAAAAAAATCTTTCACCCATTGTAATCCTTTCTTTATTGTATTTGTTTGTAATCTTCCTACTGGAATATTGGACTCAGGGGCAGGCCAATCCCATTGTTTTCCAAACAAGTTTATCTTGGAAACCTCTTGAAAATCATGATCTTCCGTGGCCATCCAAAAAACTGGAATGAATTTGTGATTGGGATGATTCTTAGATAATTCTTGAGCTAATTGAATGGCAGTTGCAATTTTAAAAATAACGTATAAAGGTCCTAATCCGATATGAATTTGTTGGCCAGTTACTACAGTAAAGGTATTTTTATCTTTCAATTGATCCAAAGCTTGCAGTTGGATTTCCGACATAAAGGCGGCAGACTGCTTTTCTATGGCATCACACAAAACGGAACGATTATGGGTTGAAAAATCGGATAATTGATTGATTAACAACTCGAAGTTAGAATTTTTAATTCCTTCATGGGGATATAATCCTGTTGGCGAGGTACCCCAAGCGCTTCCGTCTAACCATTCTGGAATGTAACCAGTTGGAAACTCATTCCATAATCCAATTTCCATAGCGATTACTTCTGAATATCACCAAACAAATCGTAAGTAGAAGCAGATGTAATGTTCACATTGGCAAAATCGCCCATTCTCACATAATTATCTGCATTGGCAGCTACACGAACTTCATTATCTACTTCAGGACTGTCATATTGTGTTCTTCCTACGAATTCATCGCCCTCTAAACGATCAAACAAAACTTTCTGGGTTGTACCAACCAAAGATTGATTAAACGTCTCAGAAATTGACATTTGGGCCTCCATTACTCGATCTGCACGTGCTTGTTTTTCTTCCTGCGATAGAGAATCTTCCAATGTATGGGCATGGGTATTTTCTTCATGAGAATAGGTGAATACTCCCAATCTTTCAAATTTGATTTCATTGATGGCATCCACTAAGTGATCCACATCTTCTTCAGTTTCTCCGGGGTGACCCACCAACAAAGTTGTTCTTAGGGCGATTCCAGGCACTTGTTCACGGATATCGTGCAGTAACTCCAACGTTCTTCTTTGGGTAATTCCACGGCGCATGATTTTAAGCATGGAATCGGAAATATGCTGAACAGGAATATCTAGATACTTGCATATATTCTCTCTTTCGGCCATTACTTTCAGAACATCCATAGGAAATTGCGATGGGTAAGCATAGTGCAAGCGAATCCATTCAAGACCATCAATATCTGAAACACGCTTCATCAAATCCGCAAGTTTTCTTTCTCCATAAAGATCCAAGCCATAATAGGTAGAATCTTGGGCGATTAACATTACTTCTTTGGTACCGGTTGCAACTAAGTTCTTTATTTCCTTTTCAATTAATTCAATGGGTTTGCTTACATGATTTCCGCGCATCAATGGGATAGCACAGAATGAACATGGTCTGTTACAACCTTCTGAAATTTTTACATAAGCATAGTGTTTAGGGGTAGTTTGCAATCGTTCTCCCAACAATTCATGTTTGTAATCTGCCCCTACTGTTTTAAGCAAATTCGGCAATTCCAAAGTTCCAAACCAAGCGTCTACTTCAGGAATTCCTTCTTCCAACTCGTCTTTATAACGATGTGATAAGCAACCGGTTACATATAATTTTTCAATTTGACCCGCTGATTTAGCTTGTGCAAAATTCAAAATGGTCTCAATACTTTCTTGCTTGGCATTTTCAATAAATCCGCATGTATTAACTATGATGATATCTGCATTACCAGAACTTTCATGTTCTACATCAAATTCGCTGGCTTTTAGTTGATGCATCATTACTTCTGAATCAACTAAATTTTTGCTACAACCTAAAGTAACAACATTTACTTTAGGCTGTTTATGGTTTCTAGTTTTCACTTAAGGTATTATTAAGACAACAATGATTGAATAAAAGAAGTTTTATCAAACAACTTCAAATCGGTAGCTTTTTCACCTAATCCAATGTATTTAACAGGGATTTGATGTGTATGCGATACGCCAATAACCACACCACCTTTGGCGGTACCGTCTAATTTGGTAACAGCTAGGGTATTTACTTTGGTGGCATAGGTAAATTCTTTGGCTTGTTCAAAAGCATTTTGACCGGTTGTAGCATCAATTACCAATAGAACTTCATGCGGTGCATCGGGTTTAAACTTTTCAATTACACGTTTAATTTTTGCCAATTCATTCATTAAACCTACTTTATTGTGTAATCTTCCTGCAGTATCAATGATGACTACATCCGCTTTTTCATCTACGGCCTTTTTAACTGCATCGTAAGCAACAGAAGCTGGATCGGCATTCATACCGTGAGAAACGATTTCAACGCCTGTTCTATTCTGCCAAATGGTTAATTGATCAACTGCGGCAGCTCGAAAAGTATCTGCGGCGCCTAAAATTACTTTTTTCCCTGCTTGGGCATACTGGTAGGCCAATTTACCAATAGTGGTAGTTTTTCCCACACCATTTACCCCAACAACCAAAACTACATAAGGCGCCGCCGCATTGGATAATTGAAAATCCGAAGCTACAGGCAACTGGATATCAGGCATTAGTGTAGCAATCTCCTCCGCTAACATGTCGGTTAATTCTTCTTGCGACATATACGCCTCTTTTGAAACGCGTTTTTCAAGGCGCTCAATAATTTTCAAAGTAGTATCAATTCCAACATCAGAAGTTAAGAGTACTTCCTCTAAATCATCAAGAAACGCAGCATCTACCTGACGTTTGCCGGCGAACAATCTGCCAATTTTTGAAAGAAAACCGGTTCTGGTTTTCTCCATAGCTTGCCTTGTTTGAGAAACTTCTTCCTCTGGTGCTTTGGATTTATTCTTGGAAAACCAATTAAACATTTGAAATATAGTGTTTTAAATTCTTGGAGAAATCAATCACAAACTTGTATCCTATGGATTAATTTGGTATTGTAAAGATAAAAAAATAGCCCCAAAGAGGGGCTATTTCATTATAGTTTTATTAAAAATTTATTTAGCGAAAAAATCTTTTGCCTTATCTGCAGGAAGAATCTCTTCCTTGAAAGAATAAGCGCCAGTTTTAGCAGATTTAACTACCTTGATTGCTTTAACGTATTCGTTACCAGCACCTTCTTTTTTTAGCGTTGCTACTACCTTCTTTGCCATTATTTAATCTCCTTATGTACAGTTACTTTGCGCATGTATGGGTTGTATTTCTTCAACTCGATACGCTCGGGTGTATTTTTCTTGTTCTTAGTGGTAATGTAACGGCTCATGCCAGCTACACCACTTCCTTTTTGTTCAGTACATTCCAAAATCACCTGAACACGATTTCCTTTTTTTGCCATGATTAAATCTTACCTTTCTTGAACAAATTGTTGATGCAAGCTGAAATGCCTTTCTTGTCGATAGTTTTGATGGTAGAAGCCGCTACCTTCAAAGTAATCCACTCTCCAGTTTCAGGAATATAGAACTTCTTTGTTTGAAGGTTTGGATAGAATCTACGCTTCGTTTTCTTATTTGAGTGCGAAACGTTGTTACCCTTAAGGGCCTTTTTACCGGTTAAATCACAAACGCGAGACATAATTTTTGGGGTTGCAAATATAGTTTAACAATTTTATTAATACAAACAATTCTAAGAAATTCCTTCATTAAATTGAAAATCTTCCTCTTTCTCTTTGTTTTTCCGCGGTAAAGATACCGTAAAAACTAGCAAAAATGCAAATAACAACATCCCTGCCTGCCTTTCCAACATACTTTCTATCACCATTGAAAAACCCATCAAGCTCATCCATAAAAGCGAAAATCCGCCCTTATAAATTGCCCAATAGAATATCGTCATCACCAACAACACCATCCAACCAGATTGCGCTGCCGATTCTAACCACTGATTATGGATACCAATCCGATGTTGCACCTGTAATGGTATCTTTTGTGCATCATATTGATTCATCATGGCATCAAACTCACCGTGTATGCCTGCTCCCCATGGATTTTCTTTTATTAACCCAATGGCCGCTTTCCACGCCAATACCCGCTGTCCAACCGATCGATGATTGGCATCCCCTCCTCTAACAACCCCTGAAATATCCTGCCATGTGTTAACAATCCGATTCCTGGTACTCGGTATCACACTGATAGTCAATAAAATTAGACCTACCAGTATGACGGTTCTTTGAATCCATTGCCTTCTGGCCAGTTTATCCAGATTCCCAACCGCAAAAATATAGCGAAAAAAAATCATCGCCATTCCCAGATAAAACAATATCAATCCTGTGCGCAACGCCAATATATGAAATCCAATCACCGTAATCAACCAAACAATCCATACCCATTTCCCCCATCGCCATTCCCTCTCTTTTAACATCAAATTTGCATACACAGGTATCAACAAAACAATGCCGGCCATCGCTCCAAATTCAATATGATACACTTGCGTGTACATTGGAATGGGCTTACTCTCCAATACCATTTGACTGTAAAATGTGAAATGCTGAAAATAATGAATACAAGAGGCTGTGATGATCCAAAAAAAAGGAAGCAACAAATACATCCAATTCCTACCTATTTGCCAATTGAATTTCCACTTTAGCAAAAATCCTATACCCAACAAAAATAAGGGAGATTTACTCTGCAATTCTCGAATCAATCCACCCTCTTGCATGGCTTCCATCCAAGATTTACTTGTTTCTTGAGTAGCAAAATGCAACTCCAACCCACTGTAAACTGATCGAAATACCAACACAATAAACCACAAGATCAAGACCCAACCAACACGAGCATATCCAATAAAATCAGATGCTTTGGTAGTTCCTACCATTCCAACCACTTTGCCCCGACTCCCGTTATGAAACCAAGCCAACAAAACAAACAACCCAAAAGCAATCGAAGAAATTGCTGTAGAAAAGTGCAAAGCAGCCATCGACAGCCACAAAAACCAAAGGCTATTGATTTTATGTAATGCAATGCGATATGTTCTTGGCTTCACCAATGTTTCAATTCAACCCTTATGGAGCAGCGTAAATCAATTCCAACTTGGCCTTTTTCTTGTCAATACCCAATTTTTTTGCAACTGCTTCAGAAATAAAAATATCATCTGCATTTTTATTACCAATATTCGCCTGAACCACACAATGAACAACGGTATGATTTTCAGGATGCATTAATGCCACAACTTCTCCGTTGCGCATATTCGGAATTTGCACCCAATAACGCTCTGGATCCCAGCCTGGCTGTCCTACAGTTACATTAATAACCTTGGTGTATTCTTTTAAGGAAATTTTCTTTTTAGTTGCTTGCTCTGGCATTCCACCTGCGTCTCGCTTATTTCCATCGCCAATTGCCGCCGTTAAAGCCGTTGTAGTAGCAGCCTTTACCGTGGTAGCGGTTGTAGGATTGGCCAAAGTTTTATTTTTATCCATCGATACCGGATTCGGTGCGATTGCATTGTTAGGAGCCGTTTCAACCGGAGCTGCTGCGGTATTGCTATTTGATTCAGTAGCCGCAACGCCATCTGCATTTTTTCCGTAAGCAGAATCAGCCGGCGACGAACCCACATTATCCTGCTTTGATGCCGCATTCCTTGCTTCTGGTGGCAACACCAAGGTTCTACCTACTTGCAAGGGCGTATTCTCCGAAATCTCATTGATATAACAAATCCGATCAACCGGAATCCGATACATTTGAGAAATCTTGTATAGCGTTTCACCTTGTTGCACCACATGAATCACCCCCGCTTTATTGATGTCAGACGCTACCAAATAACCCGTTCTTTCCACCGCAGCCGGTGTTTGTTTATTGCTCGAAGCAGTATTTCCGGGCGATACTGAACTAGCCGATGTAGTACCATTTGCGACTGTTGAACTGGTTGTCGTTGCAGCATTCCCATTTCCACCACCAATAGGCTTCACTGGCTCCGTGTTTGAAGCATCCGCATTAAGCACAACTGGACGCTTCACTTTAATCGTTGCACCCGCTTTCAACACTGGCATATCAGGATTCAAAGCCTGCAAATCCGCCACAGTTGTCTTGTATAATTTGGCGATGCTATAATAGGTCTCCCCTTTTTTAACGCTATGTTGTAACAACAACGACGTTTGATTTTGAGTTCCATTGCTGGGATTCCCAGTTTGAACCTGTGCTTTGGCTGGAGTCATCAACCCCATCAAAGCCAACATCAAACCCACTTGCACGCTTAACTTTTTCATAATTAGAAGTTCTAACAATATTAAGGAATTAAATTACCCTGAAATAACAGGTTCATCCACAAACGAACGTCTGTGCAATTTACTTTACAACTGTTTCCAACTATCAGGCAAAGTCAACAATTGTCCTTTTTCTAAGTATACAATTTTATGTGCTATACTCCTGGCAACGTGTAAGTTATGGGTAATAAACAAATAAGATAATTGCTTTTTATCTTGCAACTCCATCAACAATTCCAATACTTGTTTTTGTACAATGGGGTCTAATGCCGCTACGGCCTCATCCAAAATCAACATTTGTGGATTAGACGCCAACGCACGAGCAATACAAAGTCTTTGCCTTTGTCCACCGCTCAATTCATGCGGATATCGCCCTAAATACTCCGCATTCAAACCCACTTCATCCAACAATTCTGTTGCCTTTTTCAATGAATCCAATTGATTTAATTTTGCCGAGCCATGCATTAGTACTTCTTGCAAACAAAATTGTACGGAGTGGTTCGGGTTTAATGATGAATATGGATCTTGAAACACCATTTGAATCCCTGTTGGTGCAGATTTCTTCAAAGGCAACCCATTGTACTTCACGGTACCATCTGTAAGATTTTCAAGGCCCACTAGAATTTTTGCCAAAGTAGATTTACCCGACCCACTTAAGCCAACCAATGCTATAGTTTCGCCTTTATGTATTTGTAAATCAATATCTTTTAATGCTTGTAACTTCTTATTTCCACCAATATTATATTCTTTATTTACCCGAATCATTTCCAACTCTAAGGTTGAATCCGTAAAATTCAAGGCCACCAATGCCTCATTTGGCTCAGGTAAGGCATCAATCAATTCTTTCACATAGGGATGCAATGAATTATTCTTGTCTAACACATGCTTAGTTGTACCTGATATTTGCCATTCACCACGCTTCAAAACGGTAACATTATCTGCATATTTCTGAACCAAATCCAATTCATGACTTACCCAAATTAAGGTACTTCCTAGATTTTTACACATTCGTTGCAGATCAGACATCACCTCTTCTCTAGCCAAACTATCCAATGCGGTTGTTGGCTCATCGGCTAAAATAATTGGCGGTTCATGCACTGCTGCCATTGCAATCATCACACGTTGCCTTTGCCCACCGCTCAATTGATGCGGGTAAGCATTCCAAATTCGTTCCTTTATTTCACCAAGTCCAATGTCGTCTAATTTCTTCAGCGCCATTTCCTTGGCGATTTGTTTATTGGGTTGATGAATTTTAGCAGATTCAAAGAGTTGATCGCCGCAAGTTTTCTGAGGATTCAAGGCTGTCATGGGTTCTTGAAAAATCATTCCAACATATTTCCCTCGAATCTGTTGCCATTGTTTTTCAGATAATTCCAGCGGTGAAATTTCTTGGTTTTCCAAACAAATTTTCACTTCTCCGGAAGCGATCAACTGTTTGTTAAGTAAACCAATTAAGGAAAGCAAAGTGAGTGATTTTCCACTACCACTTTCTCCAATGATTGCATGAACTTCTCCTTTTTTGATAATCAATTGAGGCAAAGCTACCAAGTTTTTCCCCGAAAGTGTTTGAATTTCAAGGCGATGAATTTCCACCACATTTGCTGAATGATTCATCGAAATATTCCCCATTGTTGTTTCAAATCTAATCAACTCATATATAAAAACAAAAGGCTACCGAAGTAGCCTTTTGAAATGATATTATTTATTACGATTTTTTGGTTATTCAGTAACCTGAAGATTGATCGGAATCTCTCTCCAAGATTTCAACTGAACACCATTGTTGTTACCAGGAATCCATCTTGGCGATTTCTTCAATACACGAATCGCTTCGGTGGTAAACTCTGGGCAGCTTTTGGTTTCTTCAATTGCTGAAACCCTTGATACTCTACCTGTTTCATCTACAACGAATCTAAGTAATACATAACCATTAATTCCATCATCCTGACAACGAGTTGGATAGTTGAAATTATCTCTTACATATTCTTTGAATGCTGCATCACCACCAGGAAAAGAAGCTTTGATTTTAACTGTTTTTGGTTCAGTATTTCCTTCTCCACCTCCACCATCAGGGGTAATATCATCATCTGGAAGAATGATTTCATCATTTCCTTTTTGATCTTGCGCACCTACAACAGTCACAGCATCAGGAGGATTTAAATTATCATCTTCAGATGCATTGGGGTTAATGTCTGGCACCACATAAGCTTGAGTTGTCATAACAGGCTCTTCCACTGGTGGTGGTTCATCCGGCTTATCTTCCTCTTCTTCTGGTGGTTTTACATCGTCAATATTAGTGGTAACGATAACGCGTGTCTCTTCCTCTTCCTCATCATGATTCATAATTACAGGAATTGCAGCTGCAATAATTGCCACCGAAGAAGCAATCAAGGTAGCAATAACCTGATTCTTACGGAACATCTTACGAACCTGATAAGCTCCGTATTCTTTGAACCTGTCTTCAAAAACCAAACTTAATCTGGATTCTGATTCAGGGTTGTTCCAATTGTTAATCCAATCTTTCATCATGACATTTACTATTTAGAAGGCATTTGAGAGATCAACTTGGTTTCCAAAGGAAGGAAGCCTTCGTCGGTTACGAAATATTTAGCAACTTGACAAATCATGAATTCATCCATTACATCAACAATGTTTTTGTAAGTGGCTTTATCATCATTCTTTACCAATACTACCAATTTAGATTCTTTTTGCTTCAATTTAACTTCTCTGTCGATTGCATTGGTAGCTGCTGTATCCTTTTCATCGGTTTTATTCAGCTTGTCTTGCAATTTTTTCAGTTCGGTTAACAAACCAATGTTCTTTTCTTTCAAGATTTTACGGATACCATTTTTGGTATAATCTGTTTCAACCAATTGGGTTGCAGCAGAAATTGCACCAGTATAATAGAAAATTCTATCATCGCCGGTTACCAAAATTGTTACCGCATCTTTTACTTCAGGTCTTTTTACATTGGGTTGATTTTCCAATTTTTCTGGAAAAATCATACGCAAAACCTTAGGTTTAGAAAAGGTAGAGGTTAATACGAAGAAAGTTAACAAAAGGAATGCAAGGTCTACCAAAGGGGTCATATCCACTTTGGTACTCTGTTTTTTGGCGCGTTTTTTACCACCTTTACCGGAGGAGTCGCCGCCTGATTGAATTTCTGCCATTTTCTTATCCTTTCTACTTTATTCGGGTTTGGCTTCCAAACCGGTTATCATTTGAAACTGAGATACGCGCGCTTCTCGAAGAACATCTATCACACTTTTCACCACATTGTATTTGGTGTCTTTTGCAGCTTTCACCACAAATTGCATGTAGTTGTCTTTATCGAACGGTTGATTTTTTGCTTCAGCATCTGCTTCGCGTTGTTTAAAATCATTATCCGCTTCGATACGCGCATTTAACGTCCACTTAAACAATTCACAGTTTCTAATCTTCTGTGCAGTGTCGTAAGGAACTCCCTTGGCCGCTTCAGCTACTTTGTTTCGTTTTTCTGTTTCCAATGCCAAGAAAGCTGGTAATTGGGCCATTTGCATACCAAGTGGACCGCTACCAATAAATTTCTTCACATCTTCATCTGTTAACCCCACTTTATATTCTTTCATCATTTTGCGCAATACATTCTGTTTTACAGCTGCATTGGTGATATCGATAAATACCCTTCCAGTTTCGTCGATCGTTACTAAAAACACCTGTTTAGGCATTTCTTTCTCTGTTGTACTTGCTGGTGGATCAATCAATACCGGTTCTGGTGAACGGAAACTTGAGGTAAGCATGAAAAACGTAACCAATAGGAATGCCAAGTCCACCATTGGAGTCATATCCAAAGATGGGTTTGAACGGGGCATTTTTACTTTAGGCATGGTTCTGTTTTGCCGCTAATACTAATTACTAAAAAAAGGTAAACGAGTTTTAAAAATTAGTTAGCACCGTGAGATGATTGGAAATGAGATACAATTGAGTAGCTCGCCTCATCCATGCTATGGGTCATGGTATCAATTCTATTTGAGAAGTAGTTGTAACTAATAATCGCCAAAGTAGAACCAATGATACCAAACGCTGTATTTACCAACGCTTCAGAAATACCAGTTGCAAGAGCAGCAGTATCAGGTGCACCTGTGTTTGCCAAAGCTGCAAACGCTTTAATCATACCCAATACAGTACCAATCAAACCTACCAATGTACCAATAGAAGCCATGGTGGTAATAATTACCAAATTCTTAGACAACATTGGCAATTCTAAACCAGTTGCTTCTTCTAATTCTTTTTCAATTGCAGCTTTCTTCTCATCGCGATTTAATGTTTCGTTGGTAGAAACACTCTTGTAACGAGTTAAACCACTACGAACAACAGCAGCCAAAGAACCACGTTGTGTGTCGCATGCTGAAATTGCACCGTCGATGTTACCTTGTGCCAACAAACCTTGCATGTTTTTCACAAACTTTGCAGCGCTGCCTTTACCATTAGCTGCAGACAAAGTGATTGCTCTTTCGATAGAAATCAAAATTACGATAATGTTTACAGCGATCAAAATTGGTACGATGAAACCACCTTTGTGGATTGTACCCAAAAGGTTCAATGGATGACCTTTTACAGGGTCTCCACCTTCAAAGTTTGCAGAGTCTCCCATCAATACAGTAAAGATGGTAATACCTACAGCGATTGCAAATAGAATGGCCAATCCAGCGAAGTAGCCCATGATGCCATTACCTTCAGAATTTGTGTTTTTATTGCTCATAATAAATATTTTTCAAAAAGTGTTGCAATAATACGCCTAGCAAGGGTTAAAAACAAGTAACCAAATTGTTAAATCGTTCATTGCACCAATGTTAAGAAGACCTAATTCGGCCTAAATGAAACGCAGTTTTAGGGCGATTATTGTGCACCGGACCCTGAGGCTGCATTACCAGCTCCACCAGGTCCTCTTCTTCTTCCTCCACCTTCTCCACTACCAGAACCATTTCCATTGCCACCATTTCCGCCACCGCTACCCTTTTTCTTTCTTAGCAATTTGGCCTTAGAAATCAGTTCCTTCTTGATTTCTCTTTCAATTTTCGGTAGTTGAATTACCCGATTCATTCCTATAATCGGTTGCAAACGTTTTCCATAAATTTGGAATAAATCAACCTCCTGCTTTCTCAAAGCAATGGCTTCATTAAAGTATTGTTCCGCTTCTTGCTCAGTTAATTCTCCTGGCTTTTTGGCTTCCCATTTTTTTCTAAATGCCATTTTTTGCTCTTTTAACTTCAATTGATATTCGTCGTAAACTGCAAAAAACTTTGCCTTCTCTGCCTCAGTAAGTTTAAGACGTTCTACGAATAACGCCTCACGAAACTTCCTCAATTCAGCTACTTTATTCGCTTTTAAACTATCACGCCTCGCTTGTACCTCAGCACTGGGTTTATCTGCTGGTGTTTGCGCCTTCAACTGGGTTGAAATGCTAATAAAACAAAATACTGTTATTGCTTTAACTATATTTTTCATGTTGTTTTTCTTCTGTAATTTTTAAATGTCTAAATCCAATTCTTCAAACAAATTATCTTCCATATCAAATACAGCAATGTTATGTTGTTCCAAATCATTCAAAGCTTTAATTGATTTCGCCGACAATTCTTCTTTCTGATCAATACTAAATATTTTGGGATCTTCGTATTTCTCCAATTTCTTATCTAATATATAATTCTCTACCAAACGCAAACCCGGCGACACTGTATCTTTTTTCATAGTGTTTTGAAATGGAGCTATTGTTTTTACCGTCATCATTGAATCATTTGTGGCAACTACATCATCTGTAGACGGTTGAATAGCCGTCCAAATAAAATAAGCAGCCACAATCGCAGCAATACTCGCTGCTGCACCAATCCAATTTGGCGAAGAAGGCTTTTCTTGCAAACCAGCAATGGGCGCAAATGGAGTTGGCGGCGGCTCCAAGGTATCGATTCCAGGTGCATGCTGATTGTACAATTTAGTTTCAGTAGGTTGGTCGTTCCTGGCTTCTATCCTACCTACATTGCTTGAAAATACACTACCAGAATTAAAATCCGGCGATTCTGATTCCATTTTCAATGGCTCAGCAGGTGTTTCTGCTGCCATTTTTGCTTTTTGCATGGCTTCGAATTCAGCCTTTAATGCTTCCTCATCATCAACCAATTCAGGTACATGATGCACCGTAACTAATGGCGCATCTAAAGGGGTTTCTACTTCTGAAATTGTTTCAATTTGAACGTTTGATTCTTCCGTTACATCAACAACAACGGGCACTTCAATGTCTTTCTCATCTGCAATTTCCGTCCAAGCGGGAACCTCATTACTGTCGCTTTGCACCGGTTGAAGAACGATTTCCTCAGATTCGGTTGCTAGCTCAGCCGCAACAAGTGTTTCTTGGGTTTGTTTGCTTACCAAATCACCGTGATTTACCATAGTAATATTGGCTACATCGCCCGATTCCGATTTACTTTCCTTACCATCAATTGCCGCGAAATTTACCCATTCAGGCGTTTCATTTGTTGAAACTTTCAGTGGATCGATGTGGATCTGACCTACTTCGTCAATTTCTTTTCTAACGGGCGATGAGGTAATGGTGGTAGGTTCCTGTTTTTTCGAAGTAAGCGGTGGATCAATATTCGTAACCGGGTTTAACTCCATTTTCGGAGCCTCAACTACAACTTTTTTGGTACTAATCCCTTCAACCAAACCCGCATTATTCTCAAATGTTTCAGAAGAATCTAAGGTTTGTTCACCTACCCAACTATTTTTATCAATTCCCAATCGTTGTAATAAACGAGATTCGAACTCCTTAAAATAGGATTCCGGTGCGTTTACGGGCGATGGTACTTTTTCGTTTTCCAGATTCATTTGTTCTCTGAGCTTGATGGTTTGACAATTCCTTTTCTCAAAGGTTTAACGTAATACATTTAAATAAATCTCCAATTTTTTCACGGCATGATGATAGGTAGCTTTCAAAGCCCCTTCGGATGTTTCAGTTAATTCTGAAATTTCGGCATAACTCAAATTTTCAAAGTACCTCAAAGCAAAAACCAGCTTTTGTTTATAAGGTAAAAAACACATCGCTCGTTGCAACTTTAAAGCAATATCATCGCCACTTAGATAAATATCTTCTGTTAATAAATCAGCCATTTCGGGCTGAGCTTCATCAAAATCAATAGCAGATTTCTTTCTCCTTAATAAATTTATTGATTCGTTTGTGGCGATTCTGTAAACCCAAGTTCTTAGTTTACTTTCTCCCCGAAACTTCTCCAAATTATGCCAAATTTTGATAAATGTATTTTGTGTAGCGTCGTCTGCATCATCATGACTTAAAACCAAATGACGGATATGGTGATAAACCATTTTTTGGAAACGGCGCAATATTTCAATAAAAATCCTTTCCCGTTCCATACCGTCTGCGAGGAATTTTATCAAATCCTCATCCGATACGTTCACAAGCGGATTCTTTTGATTGTCATCGAGTTGTTTCACTTCTGTACCTTCCTGCATGTTATGCAATTTCAACTAGCGAAATAGGCTTATTTTAATCAAAGGAAGAAGGGATTGCACAAAAAGTTTAACACAAGTTTTCCCTTTTTTTATTTTTGGTTTTGAAAACATGGTTATTTTAAGTAATGAAACAGATTTACAACCGGTGATTGATCATTTTAAACCAAATAACAACTGAGAATACCGGCATAATTAAACTTGCGTACCCACCAGGCAATACTCGCTCTTTCGGCATTTCTTTAAGTTTATAATAATCTAAATTGGCATGCAAATGATGATGTGAATGCCGAGGTAAATCTAACAACAAATAGCGGGAAACAATTCGTTGGGTATTCCAACTATGTTCTTCACCCACAGGCGTTGCTGGATCCCTTTCCAAACCATAATGTTCTATATAATTTACATATTCCAATAATATAGCCGCAAAAACAGAAAGAACCCACCAAGCCTTCAATACCTCCACATCCCATTGCCATAAAATCAAACTCGTTAATAGCAAAAAAACATAATTGCGCACCTGGATATTAGAGAATATTTTTTGCCATATACTTCTTTTCTTTAGTCTTGTACGTTCACTCTTCCAAGCTTGAATGTGTTGCTGATAAATCGCCCTAACCAAAAATTGATATATCGTTTCTCCTTTTCTGGCTGTAACAGCATCATTCTGGGTTGCTACATCCTTATGATGAATGCGTAAATGATGCACATAAAAATAAGGATTCCCTACACTCAATAATAAGAACTGACCCGGATATCTGTACCACGGCGATGCCTTATGCACCATTTCATGAGCAACAACTACTGCACTGGATCCGCCTAACAATCCTGTAGAAAACACAGCCATCCACATCTCCCATCCCATCAAATTGAATTCGTGAATTTGATAAAACAATGTAATCATAGCAATTGTGTGAACTGCAAAGTGCATCCAAATCCAGATTTTGGGAATACGTGAATCAACCTCTTCATTGGAATGGTCCTCACCAAAAATCTGATCCAGAATACCCAATAATCCCAAACTATAAAAAATATTAAATGAAGTGAACCATCCGCCTTCCAAATTCCCCCAAATAGTAATAATTCCAGGAATTAACCCCATAGAATAAGCCCATTGCCTACTTTTTTTACCCAAATCAAAATTTAAATACTTCGCCATATCTTGAACTGTCTAAATAATCAGAACCGCTAAAATAAATGATATTGTTGTAGTTAAGTGTGTTTTTCAACCTCAAAACTTGCAAAAAGTTTGTTTATCCACGGATTTTTTCCATCAAAACATCGTACAATTCAATTATTTCAGAATAAGTGTTGGAAAAAATGAAAAATGTAACTATTTTTGCAACCCATTTAACAATCACACGTTATGAATTCCATTGTAAACAGCATCACCAGCGAACAGCTTAGAACCGATTTGCCTGAATTTAAAGCTGGAGATAGAGTTACTGTACACTATAAGATTAAAGAAGGTAACAAAGAACGTATTCAGCAGTTCCAAGGCGATGTTATTCAACGTCGTAATGGAGGCATCAACGAAACTTTCACTGTTCGTAAAATTTCAAACGGTGTGGGTGTTGAAAGAATTTTCCCTGTTCACTCTCCTTTCATCGATAAAATCGAAGTTAATAGAAAAGGTAAAGTTAGAAGAGCGCGTATCTTCTATCTAAGAGGTCAAATTGGTAAAGCAGCTCGTATTAAGGAATTACGTTCCTAATCACCAGCTTAAGCTCATAAAAAAAGGATGGATTTACTCCATCCTTTTTTGTTATATACCACTTCAACCCTTTCTCTTCCATTGTAACTGGGAAATTCATTATGCAAAACGTATCACCAGGTACAATCTACCAATATCTTAGGCCCTTCTGATGTGCCATGAAAAACTAGCGAAAACAATCCCTTATGAATATCGTTAGGCTTATCCCACGGTGAAACACGCCACTGTCCTATCACTTGTGAAATTCCAGCCGTTGAATCCAACCATCTAACCTCCTGTAAATCAAATTGTAAATTCCCCATCGCCTCCTTCCCTGGATAACCCTTCTTGTATCCATCCAATATTTGCTTCCAATTATTCTTCACACCCTTTTGGGTAATGAATCTTACATCTGCAGATTTTTCATATCCCTGCATAAAACCATCTATGTCGCCATTGCTCCAACATTTCACCTGACTATTCAATACCGTTCTAACTTGCGCCAAACTGTATGAATTCAAACTTTTAGGGGCCTTGCCACAAGATGAAATCAAAACTACCGATAGCAGCATACCGGCCATCGCCCGAAAATTTAAAAATATTTGCTTCATTTTCTATCAAATTAAGGTGTGTACAAAATGCCAACTGCGAAATTGTTATGATATGTACCACGACCAAAGTATAAGTTATTACTGCCCGACCATGTAATCGATTTCAGGCTGTAAATGTACGATACTTGTAAATTTACATGATCCGAAAGCGGATAACGCGCCGCCAAATCCAACATATAATTCATTTTTCGCAAATCCTGATCAATGCTTGGCATATACATTTCTGTTTCCTTTGCAGCAAATACCCTTGAAGATTTTATTCCGGCATATAGGGCGATAGGATTCTGCATCCCGCTAAAATTCCACTTCTTAGTTGCACCGAGATTCACATCAATTGTATTGATACGAATATTGAACGGCGTAATGGTAGGATCGATATTGCTAGGCGCTCTTCTTGATCCACGTTCCGCAATTCCCATGCGCATCTCAATGGCATTCCATGAAGAATTCTTCAACTTATAACCCGTGTTAACACCAAGAAAGTAA
The DNA here is from genome assembly GCA_021151535.1 of Sphingobacteriia bacterium. Taxonomy (GTDB): domain Bacteria; phylum Bacteroidota; class Bacteroidia; order NS11-12g; family UBA955; genus JAGKXC01. The sequence goes on from JAGKXC010000004.1 coordinate 26,363, forward strand.
CCAAATTTATTGAATCCAGAGGCTTGGTCGCCATCAATCTGACAAAACAAAACATCGGTTTGGGTATTGAAGTAAAATCTCCCATTGTTGGTATTTTCTTGTACTTTTTGAACACCCACATGGTTAATTTTGATTTCGGTTTGGGCAAAGGAATTGGAAATGAATAAGATTCCAAAAGGTAAAATTAAATTGCGCATAGAAAGCATCATCGAGGCAATTTACAAGTTAATTTTGAATTTCTGATGAACAGCCGGCAGTTTAACCATTTTGTAATTATCGGAGCTGGTATAGCTGGCACCACATTGGCACTGGAGCTATGGAAAAAAGGCTGTACCATTGACATAATTGATGATGGATATGAATCGGCATCATCTAGGGTTGCGGCAGGCATTTTGAACCCCATTGTTCCAAAGGGAGTTACACTCACTTGGCACGCTACAGATCTATTTCCATCGGTTTTTGACTATTATAAAAATTGGATTAAAAATTGGGATGTTTCGGGCAAATCAAATCAGATTGTTGAATATCCATTTATTACCATTCACAAATCCTCCGACGAAAGCAGGCAATGGCAAAAACGCTATCAACATGCAGTGATGAAAGATTGGATTGAGGCAGCGGAAATGCCAAATTTCATGGAGGCTTGGATAAATGCGAATGCATCAGAAACTATTACAGGCGCAACCTTAAGCAAACATTGTGGCAGATTGGATGTTGCCGCTTTTATTTATTCGGCCAAGCAGTTTTTGATCCAAAATGGTGTAAACTTCATTGAAAGAAAATTAGAATACAAAGAGCAAAGTGAAGATGAGTTATTGGATGATATTTTGATGAATTGTTCATCGCAAAAAGCCGTTGGAATCATATTTTGTGAAGGTATCAAAGCCATAAATAATCCCATATTTAAAGATTTATTTTTCGATCCAACGGGTGGAGACATATTGAAAGTAAAAATTCAAGGTTTATCAAAAGACACCATGTTTAAAAGAGGATTGTGGCTAGTACCAGTTGGAAATGATGAATGGTTGGCGGGAAGCAATTTTCACAAGGGAAGCTTAGAAGATAGACCAAACCAGGAGGATGCTGAATCGCTGATCGCCCAATTAAAACAATGGATTCCATTCCCAATTGAATTATTAGAACATAAGCGAGGTGTGCGACCAACGGTTCAAAATAGAAGACCCTATTTAGGCAAGAACAACATTCACGATAACTGTTTTATTTTCAATGGATTGGGAAGTAAAGGAAGCAGTTTATGCGCTTGGTTATCGCCAATGATGGCAGATTATGTTTGTGGGGTTGGTGAACTGATTGAAGACGTTGATATACAAAGATTTTATAATGAGAAATCCTAAAATAAGAATTGATACATGTGAAAAAAAGGATGAGGTGGAAGTTTCGGTGCGGCGAAAACCAAATGCAAGAGTTGTCTAAGCACCCATTTCCAAGAAGACGATAAAATCTTCCGGACTTGCGATGACTTTGCAGTTGGCAGGAAGTTTTAAATCTTTGCGCTTTACAACTTGGTTGCCCGTTAACAGCACAGTAGTTTTGGCAAAACTTCTAGATAACGTATTTACATAAACCTGAACTGGCATCGTTTGACTGGCATTGGTAATGGCGCAAAAGATTACATCAGGATTGTGCAGTTTGAAGATTTTATTTAAATCGTCAATTGGCGTTGAATTGCCTAAATATATAACTTTCTGACCTTTTTCTCTTAAAATATAAGAAGCAAATAGAAGACTTAATTCATGGTTTTCACCATTGGGAAGGAATAAAAGAAACTTTTTCGCATCTGGCGCCAATTGAACATTCAATTGATCGATTGCAACGATGATGCGTTGCTTGATGAGGTTGGAAATAAAATGTTCATGAGCTACATGTATAGAACCACTCAACCAAAGAACGCCCACATGCTGTAAAAATGGGAATATAATGTGGGTGGTAGTTTCATGCATACCCAATTTAAGGATATTGATGGATAGAATTTTATTAAATTCCTTTTCATCAAAATCCAACATTGCCGATGCAAGCGCTTGAATTTGTTGTTGGTAAGTAGAATTACTTTCTGAGATCACCAAAGTTCGTCGCTGAACTTCTTCTCTCGTCATTTTAGCAATTCGAGAAATTTTGTAACCATTGGCATTTAGAATGGCGATATTCATCATGTATTTGAGGTCGTCTTCCTCATAATATCTGATATTCGTATCGGTTCTTTTTGGAACCAACATTCCATATCGTTGTTCCCAAATCCTTAAAGTATAGGCTTTAATGCCAGTAATATTCTCGATATCTTTGATAAAATACTTATCCCTAAAATCTTTTTTCGACTTTTTGGGATCTAGTTTGTTATTATCTTCAGACAATTGATTCAACATGGCTAAGGTATTCGTAATTTCTGGTTCTAGCGGTTTGATAGGATCTTACATTCATTCCCAACTTTTAAAGATGGGTATTGAAGTAAAAACCCTCAATCGTTTGGTAAGTAACAAACCAACAATGCAAAAAGATTTAAAAAATGAAAAAAAATCTTTTTGGGCAAATCCTGAAATTCTGGAAGGTGCAGATGCTGTAATCCATTTGGCTGGAGCGAATGTAGCCGAGCCATGGACAAAGGCTCATAAGAATAGAATTCTTCAATCACGGATTGATGGTACAGAAGCATTGGTTAATGCTATCGCTGCTTGCATCCATCCTCCCAAAAAACTGATTTCTACGAGCGCCATTGGATACTACCCAGATCCTTGTTTTGAAATATTAACAGAAGAGAGCCATAGCTCCAACAGCTTCCTTTCTAATGTTTGCCAACAATGGGAAAAAGCTCTTTACTGCGCTCCGTTGCCATTAACTGATATATCAGTGGTACGCGTTGGGCTAGTTTTGGCTACAGATTCAAAGATCATTACTGCATCTGCCATGAGTTATCTTCTAAGTGGAACTGTAAGTATCGTTGGCTCTAAGAAAAATATGTGGAGTTGGATTCATATCCATGACTTATCGAATTTATTTATTTCATTGGCAAATGGCGATATAAATTTTGGCATTTACAACGGTGTAGCGCCTGTACCTTTAGAACAAGGGAATTTTGGGTTAACCTTTGAAAGATTTCCCGTTATAGGGCAAACGATACCTAAACCAGTCAGGAGATTGAAAAATATCGCCCGTAAAATCAATAAAATTTGGTTTGGGTTTAGGATTATTGTCCCGAGTTGGGGCATCAGATTGTTGTGGGGAGAGAGAGCTCAAATAGCGTTAACCAATCAAAATGTTAGTGCACAAAAAACAATTCATTCGGGTTTTGTGTTTCAATACCCGAACATTGAGTTAGCCTTGGAGGCGCTTAGCAAAAACAATCCAAATGATTAAGATCAACTATTTCTGGTTTCGCAGAGATTTACGATTAAACGACAATCACGGTTTATATGAGGCATTGAAAGCAGGACTTCCTGTTCGATGCGTTTTCATCTTTGACACCACCATTCTTGAAAAACTGCCGCCTAATGATTTAAGGGTACAATTTATTTTTATCGAGATTCAACGATTAAGAAATGAATTAAAAGGCCTTTCAACCGATTTTCACCCCTGTAACAGCGATTTGGAGATTTGGTATGGCAACCCATTAGAATTGTGGGAACAACGTATTCAATTGGGCGATATAAACGCCATTTTTTGCAACAGAGATTACGAGCCCGCTGCCATTGTTAGAGATCAAAAGGTTCACAATTTAGCAATGTCGTTGGGTGTAAACTTCCTCAATTTCAAAGACCAATGCATTTTTGAAGCAGCGGAAGTTACCAAAGACGATGGAAAACCGTACACTGTTTTCACACCTTACTCCAAAAAATGGCGATATGAACTACAGAAACAGTGTTTAATTGACAATCAGGGCAATTGGCACTATCAGCACAATTACCCCTCTGAAACGCTCTTAAACAAGCTTGAAAAGGCAGATTCCATTCATTCTCAGCATTCCAACTTCAATCAAAAAGACATTACCTTAGAAAAGCTGGGTTTTGAAACAGTGAATTTCATCTATCCGGCAAAAACAGTTTCGCAAAGTTTAATTCAATCCTACAGTGAAAAGAGAGATTTTCCAGCCATTCAAGGCACCTCAAGATTGGGCATTCATTTTAGATTTGGAACTTTATCTATTAGGGAAAAGCTGAGAAGAGCTTTATTGCTCAACCAAACCTTTGTAAATGAATTGATTTGGAGAGACTTTTATATGCAGATATTGTGGCATTTCCCCCATGTAGAAAAGAAAAGTTTCAAACCTGCATACGATTTAATCAATTGGCAAAACAACGAGGATGATTTCCAAAAATGGAAAGAGGGTAAAACGGGATATCCCATTGTAGATGCAGGAATGCGTGAATTGAATCAAACCGGATTCATGCACAATCGCGTGCGAATGATTACTGCAAGTTTTCTCACTAAGCATCTTTTGATTGATTGGCGATGGGGAGAAGCTTATTTTGCTGAGAAATTATTAGACTTTGAAATGGCAAGTAATAATGGCGGTTGGCAATGGGCCGCAGGATCTGGCGTAGACGCTGCCCCATACTTCCGAATATTCAACCCCACTGCGCAAATGGAAAAGTTCGACAAACAAGGTATTTACATAAAAAAGTGGGTTCCAGAATTGCTAAAAGGAACATATCCAAAGCCAATGATCGATCATACATTTGCACGCAATCGCTGCTTAGAAACCTATAATTTGGCGCTAAAAAAAGAGGGCTAACTCCATGCGAAATTAGCCCTTTCTTACTTCAAGTATTACTTTAAGCAAACTTAAACTATCGCTTTAACTCGCCACCAGAAGCCATTAATAGATAACTCTTTATAAATGGCCACAATTCGCCATCCATAACGTTTTGCACGTTGGATGTTTCTTCGCCAGTTCTTACATCTTTAATCAACTTGTATGGATGGAACACATAGTTTCTAATTTGAGAACCCCATTCGATTTTCATCTTAGAATCTTCGATTTCCGCTCTTGCAGCATTGCGCTTTGCAACCTCCATTTCATACAACCTTGACTTCAACATTTGCATCGCCCTTTCACGGTTTCCGTTTTGGGTTCTTTCTACCTGACAAACCACCACAATACCAGTTGGAATGTGGGTTAACTGAACCTTGGTTTCAACCTTGTTCACGTTCTGCCCTCCAGCGCCACCGCTTCGAGAAGTATGCAATTCAATATCAGCCGGCTTCAGATCAATTTCAATGGTATCATCAACCAAAGGATAAACGTAAATACTCACAAATGAGGTATGTCGTCTCGCATTAGAATCAAATGGAGAAATTCTCACCATACGGTGCACACCGTTTTCACCTTTCAGATAACCGAATGCGAAATCGCCCCGAAATTCCAAGGACACGCTTTTCACTCCTGCCACATCACCGTCTTGCCTGTCTAATTCCGTTACTTGCATTTTGTTTTTCTCGCCCCACATGATGTACATACGCATCAACATTTCCGCCCAATCGCAACTTTCAGTTCCACCCGCTCCGGCATTGATTTCCAAAACACAACCCAAATGATCTTCTTCGTTTTGCAGCATGTTCTTGAACTCCAATTCTTCCACTTGATTCACAAGTTTCTCGTATTGTTCATGAACTTCTTCGGCAGTGGCTTCACCCATTTCTTGGAATTCAACCAACACATCTACATCGCCTAATGAATTTTCAATTACAGAGAATGCCTCAGTCCAAACTTTCTTTTCACGAATTTTGCGCATATGCGCTTCTGCTTTTTTAGGATCATCCCAGAAACCGGGATCTAAAGTTTGAGATTCTTCGTCGGCTATTTCAGCCAATTTTCTATCGATGTCAAAGATACCTCCTCAAAGCCTCAACACGGCCTCTTATATCCTTTAAATTATCGCTATTCACACAGCAAAAATACGAAGAAATATGCCAAATCAAACAATAAGGAAATCCTAGTTTAGATATAATTAAAGTTCAAAATCAGCTTCTGCAATAAATGGAAATCTATTTCGAAACAACTGCAATGGCTTTTTCTCTATTACCACATGTGCCATTCCTTCTTTTTCAAATGGCAGCAACCGATATTGCCCATCAAATCCCACCACTTGAGAATGCCCATTGTGAGAAATTCCATTTCCATCTTTACCCACCCGATTCACTGCAACCACATAACTTTGGTTTTCAATGGCGCGCGCTTGAAGCAATGCATCCCATGCAGCAACCCTCGATTGAGGCCAGTTGGCTACTACCAACAAAACATCAGGCCAATTTTCTACAAAGCTTTCTCTGTTGTTTTCTGGCGATAATTTCCTGGCTACTTCCATCATCGATTTCCTAATCCATCCAGGGAATCGAAGATCAAAACACACCTGAGGAACTATCTGAAAACCGTAACAATCAAAACTAGCCATTTGATCACCTGCTGAATAATGTTCATGCTCATTTGCATACGAAAACAGATGTCGTTTGTTGTAATCACAAACAATTTCTCCATCTCTAACAGCTAAGAATTTATTGTAAAATTCACCATCGCTTTTAAACGATAAAGAACCGCAAATGGTTATTCCATCGCTTTTTTCCTTCATCCAATTTATTGTATCTCCATCATATCCTTCAGCAAATAATTCAGGCTGCATGGTAAAACCAGTTGCATACATTTCTGGAAGCACAACAAGGGATGCTGGCGGTATTTGCTTAAGGTGCCATTCCAGGCGCATTCGATTGGCTTTTGGGTTCTCCCATGCCAAATCTGTTTGCACCAAGAATACATCTAAAAATTCTTTTGATTGGGAATTGTTGTTATTCAAAATACCTTTCCTTTCATTTTAACGAGCAAATTATTTGGGCGGCTTTCTCCAAAGTTTGATCTTCTTTCGCAAAACAGAAACGCAAGAATTTACCAGGCAAAGTTGCTTTAGAGAAAGCGCTCATGGGAATAGTTGCCAAGCCTTTTTCAATCGTAAGCCACTTGGCATAATCCAAATCGCTTAATTGAGTATAATCAGAAACCTCTGCCACCACAAAATAGCTACCTTCGCAAGGAAGCAACTTCAATCCTGCAGGAGCAATCAAACTTAAAAAACAATCTCTTTTTTGTTGCATCAACTGTGAAACAGACGCTTCATAGTTTGGATTTTTCTTCAAAAATTCATGCGCCGCCACTTGCATTGGGGTATTTGCTGCAAAAGCCATGAACTGATACACCTTTCGAATCTCTTGTGAAATATATGCAGGCGCTGTTACATAGCCCAATTTCCAGCCTGTGGCATGGAAGGTTTTTCCAAATGAGGAAATGGCAACGGCTTTTTGAGCCAATTGCTCATGCTGCAATACAGAAACGTGCGATTGTTGATCCATTACCATATGTTCATATACTTCATCAGAAATTACACCCACATCGGAATCCTTTAATATGCTTGCCAAATCATCCCAATCCGATTGTTTCATGGTAAATCCCAATGGATTATGGGGCGTATTAATCACAATCCATTTGGTTTTGGAATTAATAACGGCTTTCACTTCATCCCAGGGCCAGGGCGATGCACTTCTATCAACATTTTCTAAATCCATACTAATATTCACCCTTCTTACAACCCCGCCATTCAATTCAATTACAGGCGCATATGAATCATAACTCGGATCCAACACAATCACTTCATCGCCTGGATGAACCAAAGCTGAAAATGTAGCATACAATCCAGCGGTGGCGCCGGGTACCAATGTAATCTCTGTTTCTGGATTCACCTCCACCCCTCGCCAATCCTTCATTCGCTGTGCTAACAAATCCCTCAACTCCATTAAACCCGGCATCGGAGCATATTGATTGCGCCCTGCAGAAATGGCTTGAAACACCTCTTCCTGTAAAGCCACCGGAGGATTAAACTCCGGAAAACCTTGCGACAAATTAATTGCCTTATGTGCTGCAGCCAAACCCGACATCACCGAAAAAATTGACGCCCCGTACTGCGGTAATTTTGATTCCAAAGATTTCATATGCTTCTACCTGATTTGCGAAGTTAGGCCTTAGTGGAAAAGGTTGAAAAGGTGTTGTATATTGCCGTTGAATTTTATGACGATGTTCACATTTCTGAAACAGCACAAAATCTCTGTGCTTGTTACCGCAATCGGCTGTTCTGCTATTGTTTGGACCATTTCCTTGTACGCCGGTAGCCAATCTTCTGTGGAAAAAAACCAACACAAAAAATCTACCAACTCCGATACAACCTTCACTTTATTGTTTGGTGGCGATATGATGGGACACCAACCCATGATCAACGCCGCATGGAACGATTCTACCCAAAAATACGAATACTTACCTTGGTTTCAATTCATTCAACCCATTGTAAATCAAGCCACTTGGTCGTGCGCCAATTTGGAAGTCACCCTTGCTGGCCCTCCCTATTCTGGTTATCCGCAGTTTTCATCGCCCGATGATTACGCCGCGGCCATACAACAAGCTGGATTCGACTTTTTGGTTACTGCCAACAACCATTCTCAAGACAGAGGAAAAGACGGCTTGGAACGCACTATTTCGGTGTTAGACAGTCTAAAAATACCGCATACTGGCACATTTATAGACACGGGTGCATTCAAACAATCCCACCCAGCAGTGGTGGAAGTTGCTGGTTGCAAAATTGCTATTCTCAATTACACTTATGGAACCAACGGTTTGGTTGTAAAACATCCAAATATGGTGAATATGATTGATACGGCATGGATGGATAAAGAAATGAAAAAAGCCAAGCAATTGGGTGTAGATTTAATCATTCCTGTAATGCATTGGGGAGTTGAATACATGACAACAGAAAATGCCGATCAGCGAAAAACGGCAGAATTCCTTGCTACCCGTGGCGCCAATGCCATCATTGGCATGCATCCCCATGTGGTTCAGCCAATCAAATATGTTGCAGGCCCTAAGTCGGCTCAGGTTCCTGTAGCATTTAGTTTGGGCAATTTCGTTTCCAACCAAAGAGATATTAACCGCGATGGCGGCATCATGGTACAATTAACTTGCAAGAAAATAAAAGGCAAAGTAAGCGTACAAAAGGTAAGTTATATTCCATTCTGGGTTTGGCGATTGCAAGAAACTAACGTTCAATACCACCTCAGAAAAGGTTATTATATTTTAACGGAAAAGCAAGTAAGCATGTTAACCGGCGAAGACAAAGACAAGGCTACCTTGTTCTTCAGCAATGTGAGAAAGATAGTAAACGGGCCAGACACCCATCGCCCGATTGAAGAAATAAAACCTTAATACTTCTCTTTAATTGCGGGGTTAGCATGCGAAATATATTTCGCTTTTTTCACTTCCACCGACTTCAATTTCTTGAGGCTTTCGTAAGGGCCTTCGGAGATAAACATATTCAAAATCCACGCTGGAACTGCCCCTCCTGGATCCGTTTTCAAGAAATAAGTACAATTCACTTTGTTTTTGGCGATGGGGGTAATTTCCCAGCTTCCTGTATTGGTTCTCACCCTTACCAAACCTGCAACAATACCTTTTAACGATGGCTCGGCATGCGAATGCACGGTGGTGAAAAACGTTTTGGGATCTTGTGCAACTTTCACTTTAAGGCAAACATCGCGATTATCCAACGGCCACGGAGTTTTCACAATCTGATACATAGTAAATTCCGTGTTGGAGATCTTGGAAAGCGTTTGCGAATGCGAAGTTGAATAAATCCAATTTTTATAGTTCTCGTAATCGGTTAGAACACCAACGAGTGTGCTAATAGAACAATCGAGAGTAAGGGTAGCTTTGATTTCCTTGAATGGCGACCCTTCCGACATGCGGGTGTAAACCATGATTCCGTCGGCGGCTTTGGCTTGCGTCCATTGAGGCGTAACATTCGGCGTAAACGAATACCCGAACACGCACAAAATGGCAATTGCGAAGGTAGAAATGGAGGTTTTCATAACTAAAATTGGGGTGATAGTGGGAAAACGAATTTTGGAGTTAGGATTAAATACATTTCGAATTTATGATTTCGGGCGATAAATTCAAAATTTAAAGCGGCTTAGTGATTGAAAATGAGGCTGTTTTCAAAAACAATGACAATTTAATTCATTGGCGAAGGTTGAACAAAGGAAATTTCGTGCAATAATATTATATTTGCAATTCTAAAAACGGGCCTATAGCTCAGTCGGTTAGAGCACCTGACTCATAATCAGGTGGTCCCTGGTTCGAGCCCAGGTGGGCCCACTGAAAAGCCTCTCAGCAATGAGGGGCTTTTTTTGTTGTGGCAACTCATTCAATTCATGCTATTTTTGTGGTAATTCAACCAAGTTCCCATGAATCGCACGGCTAAAATATTATTCCTATTCTTTGGTTTAGTTTCATATTTCTCATATGACGTAAACGCTCAAATAAAGGCTATTACATTTAATATTCGGTATGATAACCCCGGAGATTCATTGAACAACTGGAAAAACCGAAAACTACCCCTCTCCGATTTCTTAAACAAGGAAGCTGCTGATTTCCTAGGACTTCAAGAGGTATTGCACCACCAATTGATGGATTTGGATTCTTTGCTTAACACCAAACAAAAAACCTATTCTTGGGTAGGTGTAGGACGTGATGATGGAAATGAAAGGGGTGAATACTCTCCCATTTTTTACAATGTTACAAAGTACCAACTTATCGGCTGGGAAACGCGCTGGCTGTCGGAAACACCATTCAACCCTTCCAAAAGTTGGGATGCCGCCTTGCCACGTATCGCCACTATCGCCAAATTTCAAGATATCCAATCAAAGAAACAGTACGTTGTGATTAACACCCATTTCGACCATATGGGCACTGTTGCGCGACTAAATAGCGCAAAATTGATTGCTTCTTGGGTTGACACCTTGATGCAGAACGATGAGAAAATTCTTTTATTGGGCGATTTTAATGCTAATTTGAAATCAGATCCCATTCAACAAATACTAAAAACAACAAAACTAAAAGTTGTAAATACCCGCTTCCAACCCAATACCAACGGCACTTTTAATGGATTTTCGGATAAACCAGGTCCTGAAATCGACTTTATTTTTTACAGCGATAATTTTACAATCACTTCCACCTATGTGGATCGCACAAAACGTGAAAATGGATTGTATTTATCTGACCACTTTCCTGTTATCGCCAATTTTCAAGAACAAACGCGGCAAAAAATTAATGTTTCCCTTTGCACGCCAGCTTCATTTTTGGTGCAAAAATTTAGATCACAAGTTGAATTCAATGTTTCAAAAAGGCAAAGTATCGGCATCAATTACACGCACTTAAATGCCTTATGGATTACAAATACTGTAGGCCTTGAATACAGGATTTATTCATCGATTAGAACAAAATCAAAGTTTGGATTTTACGGAAATTTAAGCGCTGGTGGCGGAACAACGATAAGTAACAACAGAGGTAGTTTCAATGCTATTTCTGCTGGAATCGTGAATCAGTTTTACTTCGGTCAAAAACAATCTGTTTTTATTGATTTACAATTGGGTGGAAGAGCTGCTAAAATGTTTTCTGGCGATTTAGAAGCAAATGGTGGATTTGGTGGATTATTGTATGTGGCAGGTCCACTCAGTGTATTAGACTTTCGGGTTAACTTAGGTATTCGTTTTTAATCTTTTGAAGATGCGCTTACCGCAAGAAATGATTGTGTTATATGACGGCGAATGTGTATTGTGCAATTTTTGGATTTCGAAGATCAAGAATAATCCAAATGCTTCATGTTTTCAAACGATTAGTTTGGAACAATGGAAGAAAAACAATGAGCAAAACGCTTCAATTTATGGACTTGAATTACCCGATTCGGTAGTTTTGATTTACAACAATCAAATTTTCACTGAATCTGATGCGGTTTTGAAGATTGTGAGCAATCTGGCTGGCCCCATGCGTTTATTGCTCATTGGCTATTTAATACCAAGGTTTATTCGCAACCTGATTTACCGATGGGTAGCAAAAAACCGTTATAGGTGGTTTGGAAGTAAGAATGCTTGTTGAAAGGGAATAAAAAAGCCCTTCTAATGATGGGCTTTTTACTAAAATTATTTGATTTACGCGCCTAATGCGGCATTAATATTCTCAAAACTTGGTAACTCACCGGCATTCTCTAGAACCTCAGCATAAAGAATTTTTCCTTCTTCATCAATTACAAATGCAGCTCTTTTAGAAACTCCTTTCAAGCCCAAAATCCAATCTTCATAAATTGAACCATAGGCACGAGAAACCTCTTTGTTAAAATCAGAAAGCAAGGTAAAATTCAATTTTTGATCTTCTTTGAATTTAGCCAAGGTAAATGGCAAATCAACTGAAACTGCCAATACGGTTGCCGCTTCGTTTTCATACATGTGAATAGCATCTCTTACTGTACACAATTGGGTTGTACAAACGCCAGTAAATGCTGCTGGAAAGAAATGAAGAATCACTTTCTTTCCGCGAAAACTATTCAAAGAAACGGGTTTTGTTTCTGAGCTGATCAATGTAAAATCAGGTGCAATATCTCCTACTTTAAGTGTCATAGATGCAAAATTAACAATCAATTTTCCATTTTGATTTTAATATTCCAAAAGAAAATCAGCGTAAAATTTTCTCCATCTTACGGCCTTTGGCCAATTCATCAACCAATTTATCCAAATACCTAACCTTTTGGGTGAGTGGATTTTCTAAATCCTCTACCCTATATCCGCAAATAACACCCGTTATTAAATGGGCATTTGCAGGTAATATGGCCGATTCGAAGAATGTCGTAAAGCTTTCACCGGTACCCGCCCTACGAGCAATTTCTTCTTCTGAATATCCCGTAAGCCATTGAATTACTTGAATTAACTCCTGCTCAGTCCTACCCTTTTTCTCTACCTTATTCAAGTACAAAGGATAAACAGAACCAAATTTCATTCTGGCGATTTTTTCATCATGTGAATTTCCCATTTTTTACTTCAATTATCAACAAAACAACGATGGTTAGATTTCAAAAATACGCTTTTAATATCGACAATTTCCCCGCAAATACAACACTTATGAATAATGCCCAATTCTCGAAACCCCTTTATTTTACCTTTAACTTTGAATCACACATAACTATATGAAGTTTTCTACTTTCAATTCATTTAAACAACACACAATCAGTTTATTGCTTTTAATTTTCTGTATCGGAACACTATCTGCTCAAGAAGTTCCCGATATTTTATATTATAGATTCGACCAACCTGGTAAAAAAGTAATCAACTATGCAACCAACAAACCTACAGGAACAGATACTGCAACTATTATGGGTAATATAAGCATTGGCGATACAGGTATTTGCGGAAAAGCCTTAGTAGGATCAGGAAATTCAGCGAGTACGGATTACCTAAACACCAATTGGACAACAAAGCTATCTGGGTCTTGGACCATCGCATTTTGGTGTAAAAAAATCACTTCATCATCAACCTTATTTTACATTTTTGGAGATCCAACCGCAAATAGTTTTAGATGCTTCACCAATGGTGTAGCCGGTGCTAACAATTGGATTTTAAGGGGAGCTATGAGCGATGTTTATTTAAATGGTGGTGCTACCAGTGCGCCCAATCACATTGCATTTGTGTACAACGATTCCACTAAGGTTGTCTATGCCTATTTAAATGGCACATTGGTAAATTCAGTTAATCAAACGAACTCCCTTGCCCTGAATGGCTCAGGGCCCTTTAAAGTAATGGGATACGGCTCAAACGTTGGATCGCCAGCTGGCGGTTTGATTGACAATTTTATGGTTTTCTCAAAGGCCCTTTCAACAAAGCAAGTAGGCGAATTAACTAGCGGAAAAACACTTAGCAAAACGGACATCACAGCCTGTAATTCATTCCTTAGCGCTTCAAAAAAATACAAATACACCAAATCTGGAACCTACCTAGATACTATTGTAGGATTCCTCGGATGTGATAGTATCATCCAATACAACCTTACTATTTTACAAAGCACTTCAAACTCTATTACCGTTACGGAATGCAATCAATACACTTCCCCATCAAAAAAGTACACTTGGTTAAAATCTGGAAACTATAGCGATACATTGATTAATTCACAAGGTTGTGATAGTATTATTTCAATCAATTTAACAATCAATTATCCTACGTTTTCAAAGGTTGATATAAGTAGTTGTTCTCAATACATTAGCCCTACCCAAAAGTATTATTATTCATCTGGCAACTACACAGATACACTTAAAAACTACTTGGGTTGTGATAGTTTTATTTACACCAACCTCACTATCCACCAAACTTCAGAAACTTATCTAACCGTTAAAGCGTGTGGTTCTTATATATCGCCAAGAAAAAATGAGATTACAACATCTGGCGATTACGTGGAAATATTGGAAAGCATCCATGGTTGTGATAGCGTTATCTATATAAAGCTGACAATTCTTCCAATTTCTGTATTCAAGTCCACTGTTGCGAGATGTAATTTTTACGTTTCTGCAACTGGAAAAACCTATACATCAAGCGGCAAGTATTTCGATACCCTAACAAATTTCCTCGGCTGTGATAGTATCATCGAAACTGAACTTACAATTGACACCATCGATTTATCTGTTAATTATTCAGATTATGTTTTAACCGCCAACCAAGCGAACGCTCGTTACCAATGGCTCGATTGCAACAAAAATTTCTCTATATTAAACAATGATACCAATCAAGTTTATTCGCCTAGTGTTAATGGCAGCTACGCAGTTGAAGTTTCTAAAAATTCATGTCGCGACACATCCGATTGTATCGTCATTGAAGGAATGAACGCACGCAGTTTCAACAAACAAACGTTGAATATTTACCCAAATCCAAGTACTGGAATTTACAAATTAACTTCTGAAACCAACAATATTGGCAAAATATCAATCACTGACTTGCAAGGTAAAACGATCGCATCCTATGATATTAATGCAAAGAACTTTGATATAGATTTAACCAATTCTGCACCGGGAATTTATTTATTGAATATCGAACAACCCAATAATCATATCACTATTAAAATGATTAAGCAGTAATCAATTGAGTAATAAAAAAAGGGCTGTAGAAATCTACAGCCCTTTTTTTATGGATTACACTCAAATTACTTGGTTGAATTTGCCATTAACAACGCTTTCAATTCTTCAATCTGTTTGATTTGAAGCGCATTTTGAGATTTAATCACATCAAGATCAGATTCATGGGCTTGAACCGCCAAGATTTCAATCGCCGTAAAAGATTGATAACTCAATGATTTTGTTTGAATTTCATCTGATGCCGTTAATACCATTTCTGGGAATAGTAGCTCAACCTCTTGTGCAATAAATCCGTATTCTACCGTACGATTGGGTCTGATTTCAGCTTTCCATTCGTAAGAAACAGGTCGTAATTGGTAAAACTTTTCTAAAACCTTTTTATCCAATGTGGTAATCGTATTTTTCAATCGGCGATCGGAACGTTGGGTCATTCCGTTATAATAAATACCCGCCACGCTTAAATCCCAAATGGCCATACTACCGCCCCAACCTGTGGGCCAATCTGTTCTGATATTACCGCTTTCATCGGTAATTCTCACCCTATTTTGACCGTTAAATGCCATCGCGATAATTCCGTTGGAAGTTCCACTAATGAAATTCCATTTTGAATTAATCTCGAAAAAATCGGTTGAATTGTTAATACCTACACTATAACCTCTAATGCCGTACAAATCAATAGACATATAGGGATTTCCACTTCCATTACCGGAAGTTCTTACAGACATAATTGAATGTGCTGCACTATTGCTGTTTGAGTTATTCATCAACATAAATGTTGGAACATCATTAGACAATGGTGAATTCGAAGCACCATAGGTATTGGCATTTGAAACATGCAACCTTGCAGTTGGTGAAGAAACTCCGCCTACACCCACTTTTCCTCCTAACACAATTACACCAGTGCCAGATGGAGTAATACTCACATTTTGATTTGATCCACCAGCGGTATAGTTTAAAGCTGAAGTTCCTGTAATTGAACCCGTAGAAGTTCCTGTGCCACCGTTAGCCAAAGGAACGGTTGACAATGAAATGGTAGGCGTAGTGGATGCATTGGTTACGGATAAACCGGAGCCAACATTTATCGTAGACACTGTTCCGAAATTCCCGGTAGTTGGCGCCCATGATGTGCCATTGTATTTCAAATACTGACCGCTTGTTGCGCTCATTGAGTTCAATTTTGCTGCAGTTACTGCACCATCAGCAATTGGGTTGTTGCCACACCGCTGGTTGCCAAAGTAATGGTATTGGCAGAATTGCTCAATCCCGTAGAAAACGTATAAGTTGTACTGCTATTAAATTGGCTCCAACCAGAACCATTATACACATAACCATTAGAGGGAACAGTAGCAAAAACAGTATCACGATTGGTAGGCGAAGCAAATGACCAAGAACTTCCGCTGTAGGTTGCAATTTGATCTTTGCTACCTACGCCCCAAGCAGCAGATTGAATATATCTACTTCCTGTTGAGGACTGCTTATTGCATTCTTATCACTGGCTGTCATTCTAGGTGGTAAGAACCCTTTCGAAGTACTGCTAATTTCTAATTTTGCTGACGAAGCTGGGTTTGTAGTACCGATACCAATTTGAGACCAAAGATTTTGGCTGCATAGAAGAGTAGCTGAAATAACGATTTGTTTAACAATCCTAATTGACATGAGTTTGCTTGAAGGAATTAAACACAAAAATACCAACTATTGAGGATTTAAATACCTACGATAACCTCACAAATACCAATTTGTTATTAGATATAAAATTCACAGTTGAGGATTCCCTTTAAAAAATATCATATTTGCACAAAGTCAATTAAATGAATCCCTTAAAATTCATATTCAAAACAATGCTGTTGTTTTCTGTATTCCAAGTTGCATCAGCGCAAAAGAAATCCCAAACAATCATTCTAAGTGACACTCTTTTTATCAAAGGAGCCATTAAAAACCCGAAATTTTATACGCTGAAAGATTTGGATACATTGAAGAGTTCCTCTATACCCAATCAATTGATATACAACCACAATGGGGAGATCAAAGATTCCCTAAAAGACATACGCGGAGTGAAATTGATTGATCTTTTAAAACCAATTCAGTTTGAATACCAAAAACCTAGGGAATTGAATGAATTCTTTTTTGTGCTCACTGCAACAGATGGTTATCGTGTTGTATTCAGTTGGAATGAAATTTACAACACTGAATTGGGGAACGCCTATTTTGTAATTACTGAATGTAATGGCGATAGAATTCAGCAAATGAAAAATAGAATATTATTCATTTCTACGCATGACATCAAGCCCAGTCGCAGGCATATTAAATCATTAAAAACGATAGAGGTTAAGCGGTTGTAAGGAATTGCTTATTTCTTGCAGCAACTCTTAGCGCCAGTTTCACCTTTAAGGGGTTTGGGCGATAATTTCAGCTTCTCTGCAATCACATTTCCCTCAACCAATTTATAAGTTTGATTGATCGATAGCGATTGATACACTTGCTTTTTCTTAGGCATTCCACCCCACCAAACTTCCACTTCGGTGATTGTATTGGCCTTGCCTATTCCTATTTCCAATTGAAGTGAGTTTGCACCGAAAGATGCGCCAGAACTAACAGTATGATAAAAAACCTTGGCGCCATCTGGTCCATTTGTTTTCACCATCAAACGTGTGCCTTGTGCATCCTTGGCAACAGATTTTCCAAATAATTTTAATGTAATCCAATTATTTGCAGAGTTGGGGTTTACAAACAGTGCATTGTGAGCATTATCGCCTTCTACAGCACCACCTAAGGTAGTGTAAATATCCTGATCGCCATCATTGTCTAAATCGCCAAAAGCAATTCCATGACCTTTCTGCAAGTGCCCAATTCCAGAAGTATTGGTAACCTCAGCAAATCGAGTTCCGTTTATATTCATAAATGCACGATTGGGTACCAAACTCGTGAATTCAAATGCGCCAGTACCAGCGTAGAAATCCAAATAACCGTCATTGTCGAAATCGCCATAATTCAAACCCATTGCAAAAATCATTTTGTTAATATTGGCCTGCTTTGAAATGTCTTTAAACTTCTCATTGCCCAAATTCAAGTATAGCTTGGTTGTTTCAACCGGCAATTTCTGTCCCAAATTTTCCATACAAACCAAACCAGCAACCTGGCTTAAATGATCCAATGGAAACGAGGTTACCAATAAATCTTGTAAGCCATCGTGATTGAAGTCAAAAATTGCAGCAGGAAAACTCATTACCGGCAATTCAATTCCAGCTTTAGCAGCAATATCCTCAAAACTCACCTTATCGTTTCCTTGTGCATCCTTACTTACACCTCTGTTCATAAACAGATGGTTTCTACCACGAATCGATGAAATAAACAAATCTTGCAAGCCATCGTTATTCATATCGGCAAAAAGCGCGGCTTTTGCATAACCGAAATTACCATCCACGCCCCAATCCTTCGCTACATCAACGAATTTCTCATTGCCATTATTAATGTATAACTCACAAGGATATTGATTACTGGTATTATTTTCATTGGCGATAAACACATCCAAGTACCCATCATTGTTTACATCGCCCCATGTAGCTGTTTCCGTAGGTCTAAAATTCATCATTCCTGCAGAAATAGTGATATCTGAGAAAGTGCCATCGCCATTGTTCTTCAACAAGGAATTAGGCCACTCTCCGCCTTTATCCAACCAAGCACCGCGTAATACCAAAATGTCCATGTTACCATCGTTGTTAAAATCTGCTTGTTTGGCGTTTAATCCACCTTTCAAGCCTTTTAGCATCGAAGCATTGGTTTTGTCTACAAACCCACCATTCCCATCTGCAATAAACAAATGCATTTGATCATAAAGGCCATATGACGAACAGAAAATATCCTGCAACCCGTCATTGTTGAAATCTTCAATAATTGCCCCGCCCGACAAACCGTTTACATCCACATTCAAATCAGTAGCAACATTCCTAAATGGAGAGAAGTTTGCAACTTTTTCATCCAATTTATTGAAATCGATTAAGTATTCTTTTGGAACAGCATTGGGGTATTGACCCAATGTCATGTAGGCAATATTCAACAACCATCTTGATTGAAAATCCGAAGGGTATTGCTTAAGAATTTCTTGATAAATTTTGATGGCTTGGGTAGAACCTTCAGTGGCTTTATGGAAAGCTTCTTTTTGCAAAGGAACAATACATGAATAATTATTGTGATTAGCAACACAATTGTCATTTTCGCCTTGACGTAAATAAGCAACTGCAAGCAAGTCAAATACCTTTAAAAACTCTGGATCTTTTATTGCTGCAGCTCTTCCATTGGGATATTTACCCAACATTTCATTGAGCGTTTTTATACAACTTGCCGTATTCCCAGCATTCAACAATTCAAAACAGTACTTCCATTCCCACATAATAATTTCGGCGGGATTTTGCGACTTTGGAGGATCATTAAAAATCTTTGAAGCACGCTTTCCACTCAAGAAATAATTCAAATCCGGATCTGCAGTTTCAGCCAAACTATCCAACAAATGAGCCATTTGTCTATTACCCTCAAACCGAGGATCCGTTTCAAACATGATTGAATCTGCTTCAGTAGAATTGGAATCAGTGTTTGAGGTTTTACTGCAACTGATGATTGACAATACAATACAGAAGAATGGGAGAAAAAAGTGACGTTTCATGCAAAACAAAATTAGCACTAAATTAATCAATTCCCATTTTTCATTAACGGATGTCTGTATTTATGACGAGAAAACTACCTTGATGAAACGATTTTTGCATTCAATACAAAATCTATCGAATGAACTAAAAAAGTTGTTTGATTAGTCTGCTTTCACTGAAACGGAAAATACGTGTTCTGGTTGATGCGGCTGTTGGATGATTTCATGTACTTGCACTCCCCATTCTTTCAACCAATAATCAGGTAGATAGATCGCACACAGTGTATGTTGAACATGATAAACTTGATTCAATTGATTAATAGAAAGCCCTTCAAAAATTCCCGCCATTACTTCCAATCTTGCCTTTTCCGGAGAATGCGCATAATCGTGCCAAACAACAATGGTTTTGTCATGAACCAAATGAGACATCACACGAATAGTATCATTTTTTACCATTTCAAAATGGTGATCACCATCGATGAAAATTAAATCGTATTTTTTATTCAAGCCTGCAAAATCAAAGTTGGCAGTATTTCCATCTAAATGAAAAATTGGGGAATGCTTAAATGCAACAAACGCATCTTTTTTACTAGAAGGTTTGGAAAAGAAACCGTGTAAATCTATATACTTTTTATCCCATCCCATTTCCTGCATTTGTTGTGCAGAAAGGTTCAACGTTGTTACGGATTCGGCTGTTTCAGCAACATTTACGGCACTTTCACCCCGCCATGTGCCAATTTCAAAATAATCACAATGAGGTATTTTTGATGCCAATGATTTCAACAGCATCAAATCAGTAGGTAAGGAACCGCCATCTAAAATTGCATAGATATTTAATTCCCTGGAATCTTCACTAACTAATTCATGCCAACTTAAACTCCTCAAACCCAGTTGAGGCATAATAGGCAATTTGGCATCGTTCAATATTTTTTTTATCCGATTTTCCCAAACAACGTCGTCCTCCAATACATGATTTAACAACCATGGATTTTTTACAATCGCTTTAAAGGCTTGGAAGAATTTGTTAATCTTGGAGAACATGGTTCCTTAATCTATACTGATGTTGCCGTTAACGATAACAAAGATTTAATATGAAATGCCAGATATTTTGTAAATTGATCAATCACAAATTTCTCTCTATTCTTATCCATGCCAACTGACAATAATGGGAAAATATATTGTTCTAAATCCCATTGTTTTCGGCCATGTTTACCAATGATTGTTTTCAATTCATCCGTAATTATACAAACCGTAGATTTACTAAACGGCAATTTATTCCCATGTTCATCATATTGCGCAACCAAGAGTAAATCTCCATTCACATTTGAAAATTTCAAATGGGCAATATCTGAAGGTGTTAAATCATTGCATAAAATGGAAAAAATCAGAAAATCTCTGGTTCTAATTTGATCTTCATTCTCAGGTCGAGCCGCCAAAATCTTCAAATAATCAGCTTGGGTAGCCCACCGATTAGATTTCTCTGAATTTGGTATTCTATACTTTCGTTTCCCAAATGGATATTGCTGATCATCGATATCCTTTTGTTCCAATGCCAAATTGAAAACATCACGTAATGGTCGTAAATACCCGCCTATTTTAGCTGGAGAATAGCCCTTTACTTGCATACAATATTGCTCAAACTGCATTAACCATTGCTCAGTTATCATCGTAAATGGAATGCGTTTGGTTTCAGTTCCAGTTTGATGATGCACAAATTGAATCATTTCTGTTAATGCATGGCGATAAACATTGGCTTTTTCTATTTTTTTTACCTCTTCTAATTGATTGATTCCGCTATGAAAATACGCGATTACATCAGGCGTTTGATGCGTTTTATAAAAGAAGCGTTTCTCAAAAATTTCAAAATCAAATTGTGCCATTTCCGCTGCTATTTTCTTGGCAGTCCATTCCGTTAATTGCAAATTCAAACGCTGAGCATTCCAATAATCCCCAGGTTTGGCAAATTGAATTTGTTCAAATTCTTGCTCCGAAAATTCCATATCTATGGGATAGAGCTTTTGAACCCTAGGTTTTGAGGTATAAACCCGCAACTTCAAAGGAAATTTCCCATTCCTTTTGATTCTGCGTTTATCCAACACAACTTTGATAAAAACTTCTTGTTCCATGTGATTGTTAAACTTTTTGGAGTTCGTTTCTTTAATGGGATTTCAAAATTAGGTGATTTGCATATAGCATACAAGGTTTTCCACACTTAATTAACATTTTTGTAAAAATCACCTTGCCTCAATCATCATTTAAACCTCTTCAATATTCATCTTAAATTTACTATTAAACTATTTAATTTAATTATCTATCGCAAAAATGCGATGGATAATTTCGAGCCATTTCTTTGTTTGACGTTAAACGAAATATGCAAATTTCTTTTTTGTTTTTCTTTCCCGATTAACTGCATTTATTCATATGCAAACAGAAATTACCTACCTAACAGCCATTTCTTCTTCCTTCAAATTGTATATTCGCCTACCCTTTTGGATTTTCCTAACGTGAGTAATAGCATCGTCAAACCATCACTCTCAGTTGTTGTAATTACTTACAACGAAGCGGTGAATATTGAACGCTGTATTCAATCGGTTCGCTCTATTGCAGATGAAATTGTTGTTGTTGATAGTTACAGCTCAGACAATACAGTTGCCATCGCCCAATCATTAGGCGCTGTAGTTTATGAACATGCTTTTGAAGGTCATATCCAACAAAAGAATTGGGCCATGCATCAAGCCAAATCGGAATGGATTTTAAGTTTGGATGGCGATGAGTGTTTGAGTAATTCTTTGATAAAGGAAATTGAAGAATGGAAAAACTCTTTTAATCCTAGTAATATCGATACTCCTCATGCCTTTTGGGTAAAACGTTTGAATCATTTGGCAGGTAAACCCATCAAGGGTTGTGGCTGGTATCCGGATAAAAAAATACGCCTTTGGGCGGCGGGCAGTGGACAGTGGACAGGCACAAATCCGCATGATCGTTTTGAATTATCTAATTCAACGGCTTTAATTGGGAGATTCAATGGCGATTTGTTACACTTCACTTACAATGATTTCAACCAAATAAAACAACAAGCTTTGAAATTTGGACGTATTGGTGCTCAAGCCATTCAATCCAAATTTTGGGGGGTTCTATTGTTAAAATCCCTAGCAAGTCCGCAAATCAAATTCTTAAAAAACTATTTCTTTAAACGCGGATTTTTATATGGTAAAGATGGTTGGGTAATTTGCTATTGGCAATGGAGGGAAAGTTTATTGAAATATAGCTTGGGATTTTTGCTTTCTATCAAACGCTCTTTCGGTTTAACTCAATCATAACCTCATTTTATTCTGGATTAACCATGCCAAACTTATTAGCATTTACTTCTTTGGGCGGTGTTCAAGTCGGGGTTGATGAAGCTGGCAGAGGGTGTTTAGCGGGTCCTGTTGTTGCAGCTGCCGTTATCTTACCCCCTGATTTTTTTCATCCTGATTTAAACGATTCCAAACAATTATCCCGCAAAAAGCGCGATGCATTGCGCTTGGTGATTGAAAAAGATTCTTTGGCTTGGGCGATAGGTATCTGCACTCCCGAAGAAATTGATTCGCTCAACATTTTATGGGCTAGTGTGGCTGCCATGCACAAAGCCCTTGACGGAATTTCTATGCATTTTGATGCTATCGCCGTGGATGGAAATAAGTTTAAGCCGTACAAAGATATCCCCTACACTACTGAAGTTAAGGGCGATGGCCGGTTTCTACACATCGCTGCCGCAAGCATTTTGGCCAAAACCCATAGAGATGAAATCATGGAAAGTTTGGATTTGCAATTCCCAGGATATGGTTGGAAAGACAATGCCGGTTACCCTACCAGCGCCCACCGCAATGCGATTCGCGCATTGGGTATTACACCCCATCATCGCAAATCTTTCCGATTGCTTCCAGAACAACTCTCTTTGTTCTAAAATTCTTTCCACACACAATTGCTTTTTCTAGTATTTTGACTATATTGTTGTCAAAATATTGATAATTTATTTATCAAAAATAATCTAAGTTACACATTTTCAAGGCAATTTTATGGGATCAGAAGCAGTTATCACACACATGGATTTGGATTCATTTTTTGTAAGCGTTGAGCGTTTACACAACCCCTCATTAAACAACAAACCCATTATTATTGGGGGAAATAGTGACCGCGGCGTGGTTGCCAGCTGCAGTTATGAAGCCAGGAAATTTGGCGTACATAGCGCCATGCCCATGAAACAAGCCAAGTTCTTATGTCCTGATGCCATTATTATTCGGGGCGATTCACATTCCTATAGTGAACATTCAAGAATGGTAACAGAAATCATCGCCGAAGAAGTTCCGCTATACGAGAAAAGCAGCATTGATGAATTTTACATCGACTTAACGGGCATGGAAAAGTTCTTTGGAACATGGAAATTGGCGATGCACATCAAATCACGCATTGAGAAAGAAACAGGATTGCCCATAAGCTTTGGTTTATCTAGCAATAAAACGGTAAGTAAAATTGCCACTGGCACAGCCAAACCACACGGACAGCGGCTAATTGATCCTGGCACGGAGAAACCCTTCCTAGCGCCTTTATCTGTAAAGAAAATCCCCGGCGTTGGCAATGAAACGTATAAAACACTAAGAAACCTAGGCATACAATACATAAAAACCTTACAAGAGATGCCGATGGAACTCATGGAACGCACCTTACACAAACCTGGAATTGATTTATGGAAAAAGGCCCAAGGGATAGACAACCGCAGGGTTGAGCCTTATCACGAGCGAAAAAGCATTGGCACAGAAAGAACATTTGAGCGCGACACCATTGATGTTGCCAAACTAACAACCTTGGTTAGCGCCATGGCCGAAAACCTCACTTACCACCTAAGAAAAGGCAATAAAGTATGCGCTTGCGTTACGGTGAAAGTACGATACAGCGATTTCAACACCCATTCCTTACAAGCAAGAATCCCGTACACCAGTGCAGATCACCACATCATACCCAAAACGCTAGAATTGTTCGAGAAGTTATACAACAGGCGATTATTGGTACGTTTAATTGGCGTGCGATTAAGCGATTTGGTGGGTGGCGGATTTCAAATGAACCTATTTGAAGACAGTGAAGAAATTGCCAATCTTTATCAAGCGATGGACAAAATACGAAATCGTTTTGGAGACCATGCCATTAAACGGGCAAATGGCATTGATGCAAAAAGTATTGGGCGGTACGACAACCCCTTTGACGGCGGCCCTCCAATTCTATTGGCCAACAGACGATCTTAATTTTGAGATACGAACACAACCTATAATCGCCTGAAATCAGCATGCTATGAATCGTACCATTTAGAAAACAAATACACCAAACGGCGCAGTGTTAACCCATTGCGTTTTACCATATTACGTTGATGGGTTTTGATGGTATGCGGACTTCTACACAGTTTCTCAGCAATATCTTCAATTGTATGGCCTTGGGTATATAGTCTTAAAACTTCTTTCTCTTGATCGGTAAGCGATGGAGCGAAAGTGGCTTCATCATTCTCAATGGCTTCTTGACTCTGAGCGATGGGATACTGGCTCATCACATCTTGCACATGGGAGCAATAATATTTTTTACCTGAGGAAACAGACTTCAAAGCAGCACCCAAAACAGAGGAATCGCACATTTTACATACGAAACCTTGAACGCCTAATTTGGTAGCTTCAGATACAAAAACAAAATCTGTATATCCAGAAAACACCAATACAGGAATATTTTTCTGCATACAAAGAGCAATAAAATCAAAAGATTTGCCTTCTTTCAGCCCAATATCTGCTGTTGCCAAATCAATATGCTTTTTATGCATAAACTGCTTGGCAGAATCTACATCAGCAAACCCATGCCATGTTGCGTCAGGAAAAATCGATTTCACTTTACTAGAAATCACCTCCCGCATAACGGGATGATCTTCCAAAGAGACAATTAAACTCATCGATCCACCTCCAATAACAATTGCTCTTCCCAAACACCCGGATGCATCTCTATTTTTCGAATTTCACCTTGTATCAATGCCAAGCGTTGTTTTAATGTATAGGTACCTCTACCCTTTAAATTATCCATCGGCAAATTAGACAAAGGAAATTGAGAGGATGATGCCTGAGAGGAAACACTTACAACATGATAATGAATAGAAATCGAAAGATGCTGATTTAACAATTCCATGGAAACTGATAAATCATCTACCTGGTTGTGTTGAACAATATTGGCGATCAATTCTTGCATTATGCGGTAAACTTGTACTTCTTTTTCGGCTAAGGATATCTCATTAACTGTTGAATGAAAATTCACTTTCCGCTTAGAATCAGCCATCATAAGCACAAGATTCTCTATTGATTTAACCAAACCAAACGCTTCCAATTCTTTTGGGTAAATAGCTTGGGTGAGTTGGGCGATTTCTATTTGAAGATCTTGCAACTCTTTTTGAATATGAGAAGCTCTATTCACAATCTCAGATATTTCGCCGTAATTCAAGAGTTCTGTTATCCGCTCTTTGATGGCAAAAAATCGCGCCCCAGATGCATCGTGTAAATCATGCGCTATGCGCTGTCGTTCATGTTCCAAATTCTCCATCGCTTGCAATTGAATTTCCTTTTTTATTCGATCGGATCTTAGCCAAACGATAACAATTGAAACTACCAATGCCACGCAAAAAATCAAAATAGGAATAAATGTATTTACATACACAGGAATTTCAGCCAAACGCTGAAAATGCAACTGAAACACAACGAAACCCAACCTAACCATCGCCCTAAAAATTACTTCACATCTTCATTAATTATTAAGTTTTTGGCAGCTCGCTGCGAAGACAAATGGCGCACAAAAATAGAAATAGCCATTTTAAGGTAATAAGAAAGAAACAATATACACAAAACTAAATGTGTGGTAGACATTAACACCACAAGCGACTCATGCTTCATCCAATCAGTATAGTGCACCAAATAGGAAATTGACATATCAAACATATCATCTAATATGATAAATACCAGGAACACAAAATCAACAATATTGAATTGATTACTTCTGGCCAATTTCACCAATTGAAAACTCAACAGCACGATGGCCAATTCGAAAAACACCAATGCCATGGAATATGACATTTGCCAATTGAACCCATAAGCCAATGCCATCAAAACAATAAGAAGAGCTGGCAACAACCAAACTTTTCTAAAAAATTGAGGCACGAAAAGAAAAACGGCTAGTAGCAGTACCGAAAAATCATATCCAAAATTGGCAACCACATCGGCAATTTTCCTCGGACTGCCCATTTTGCATACCACAAATAAAATTCCTTCAAATACAAACCACAATAAAAGCATTTGCTCCACCAATTGAACATATATGGATTTATGAATTTGATTATTGCGCATAAAAACCCATGCAACCAATGTAATAATCATGGCAGACAGATAAATATCCATCACAAAATCATTAAAAGCTCTACTAGAAAGTTGTACAACAAGTGATTCCCACATAAACGATTTAAGCAAACTTATCGAAATTAGACATATTTCACTTGGCTTTTTTAATCCCCCTTGAGAAAATCATAAAAATACCACTCTTAGTGGTATAAACCATCAGATAGATATTGTTGTTTTGCATAATTCACTTGTATTAAAATTATCAACAAAAAATAGTATTAGTTCTGTGAATGAAACATAATTTTCAGATATGCATTAAATTGCAAGAAATTATGAAACGCTTATTGAGCATTGGTTTGTTTGTGGCATTTTTCGCCCTAGCTAACAGCGCCTTAGGTCAAACCCCACAACTGATTATCTGTAAAGGTAGCAGCATTAATTATCAGGAGTTCAACGATCCCGGATCCCTGCCCTCAGTTGCTTGGGATTGGAAGTTTGCAGGCGGAACACCGGCAACATCCACTCTTAGACAGCCGGCAATTACCTATCCAGATACTGGATTGTTTTATACTGAATGTACTTCCACTTTTTCTGATGGTAGTAAAAAAACTCAGGGAATCTATGTTTTGGTTATTCAAAATACTTTTGACCCAATACCAATGAGAGACACAACAGTTTGTAATACTGCATTTTCCATCAATTTAAACGCAGCTAACAACTACCGTGAATATCATTATTATTGGACGTCTTCGGATGTAAATCTATCCGGAATTGACACAACCAAAAGGACGCTTAACATTACAAAACCTGGTTCATATAGTGTAAAAGTTTATTCAAAATGCGGTTCATCCACCAAAACCATTACAGTAAAACAAGGTACTAAACCCGTTGTAGATTTGGGAATTGACAAGTTTGTATGTCGCAATGCAGCTGTTGTTTTGGATGCCGGCAACACAGTAGGCAATACCTATTTGTGGAATACAGGCGCTACATCGCCAACCATTACAGGTACCACAGCAGGTTTGTATTCGGTAATCGTTACCTCTGCAGATGGTTGTAAAAGTTCAGACCAGGTGCAATTAATCGACTCTTGTCCGCCAATCGTTTATTTACCCAGTGCATTCACACCCAACGACGCTCCTCCCAATGATATTTACAAACCTTATTTGGAAGGCTATGCTAAAATGTCCATGAAAATCTTCAACCGTTGGGGTCAATTGATGTTTGAAACCACTGACATCAATGGAGGATGGGACGGAAACTACATGAACGCTCCAGCCCAAGAGGGTGTGTACATTTGTTTATTAGAACTTGTTGGCAACAACACTTTTAGAAAAGTATTAAAACAAAACTTCACTTTATTACGTTAAGTAGTTTAAAGTCAATAAAATCGCCTTATTATAATGACCAAAAATCGCTCAACTTATTTCGGTACTGCCTTATTTTTCTTGGCGATGGTATCGACTAATCTTTTGGATGCACAAACCAAAAATGTTTTAAAAGCACGCAAGGCGTTTGCTGAGAAAAAATATGCTGCTGCACAAAAAATCTGCGCAAAAGGATTAGAAAAACAACGCGACGATTATGAGTTGTATTACATCAAATCGATTTGCGAATTTCAAATGAGTGAGATTTCAAAATACGCTAATGGAGATAACAATTGGGCGAAAGATGCAGTTAAAAGCGCGGTAAAAGCGAGAAAATTCGATGATAACAATATTTATTTCTCAACGTATGCTGAGCAATTGAAGCCTATTGTTGCTTACAACAATCAACAAGCTTTGGCCAATTATGCGCAAAAGAAGTATGCACAAGCGGTTCAAATGTATCGAAACAGTTATGAATTAACTGGCGATACGGTTGCATTTGGAATGATGGGATACAGTTTATATCTCAAGGGCGATGAGATGGAAGCCATTAAAACCATGAGAATTGTGGCTGGATGGAACTATGCTGCCTTTGCAAAAAACGAAAAACCAAACACATACGTTAGAGAAGCTTTTGAGGTTTTAACTGATTACTACTACCAGAAAAAACAGGGCGATAGCGCTATTTTGTATTGCGAAATGGGCTTGGAAGTTTTTCCAAAAAACTTACGATTATTGGGTTTTGAAAAGCAAATGCTGAGCACGGCGATGGCCAAAACCAAAGAAAAAACAGGGTTAAGCACATTGTATAACAGTTTGTTAGAAAAAGGGTTAAGCTACTTCCCTTCTGATACTTTCTTTTTGCATCAGCAGAACGCTTACTATTTAAATAGAATCGCCCAAGCTTGCGATGAAGGAAGATTGAATGATGCTTATTTGTTTCATTTAGACTTTTATAACCGCAAACAAGAATTGATCGCCTTAAAATCTGTAAACAAAAGCGATCCATTTTTATTGAAGGATTCGATTGGATTTATGGCCAGAGGTTTAGAATATTATTTGGCAAGGAATGAATCCAAGGCAACTCTATTTTACTTTTTCAAGTGGTTTGGGGCTTATTATCATATTGACAAAATTGATGAAAAAACAGTTGATGGCATGTTAAAAATACCACCCCAACAGCTGAGTAGAAGACTTGTATCAATGTTGGTGGAATATTCTATCGCTACCTATCCAAAAAACAAGAACTTCAGGCAATACAGATTAAATATTTTACAAGATTGGACAAAGAAGCCTGTTCCGTATTATGAATGGGAAAGGATTTTGAGATTCAGCGACAGTGTTGCTAAGGATTTTCCTAAGAATACAGCATTTAAATCAGAGCGATTAAAATTATATTTCAGAGGCATTGATAGTTGTAGCAAATTGAAACATTTTGATTTGGCTTGGAAATATTATTATCAACTTCAAGATTTAGCGATTGCACCAGCCTTAGATTTAAAAAATTGGCAAGAAAAATTGGCAAAGGCTGATTTTGAATATCGTTTTAAAGGAAGCAAAATATATTATACAACGATTGCGGGAAGTAAAACCAAAAAAATTGCTCAAACCGGTTGGACAGGTGGAAACACCAAACTATGTGAGCCAGGCAAATTACCAGATTCAACGTTGATAAAAATTACCAATCGCATAAACTATTTCCGTCAGAACAGTGGGGCATTAAATCCTTACATGTTGGATTTTGGCAAGGTTGCTGGAGCACAAGAGGCTGCCGTTTTGTTTTCTAACAAAGGAGTATTTACCCAAACACCAAAACCCGAAACACATCCATGTTATACAGATTTAGCAGCAACGGCCTGTGAATTGGGAATGGCGGTTCAAGAATCGAATCCAGCGCAGAGTACCACAATATTGATGAGCGATAAAAAATCAGAAGTCTTTTTAACCCGCAGAATGTTAACCCATCCTGGTTTTGAAACTTTTGGTGTAGGTTCTGCGGAAAACAATTCATTTTTCTGGATTGCGGAACAACAAGCACCTATTTTAGATAGCAATTTCTGGAAAAAACATGCTGTGACTTGGCCGGTTGCTGGCGCATCTCCAGCAATGTTGGTGTTTGATCAGTGGAGTTATAGTTCATTGATTGATTTGTCCAAAGCCACTGTTAAAATGGTATCTACCAAATTGGGAGCCATAGAGGTTACCCAAAGATGGGTTGCTGGAAGTGCCGTTGGTTTGCCTACATTGGTTTGGGAATCGGTGGTAGAACAAAAATGGGAACCGGGCGATAAAATCACGGTAACCATTGAAGTTGCCAAAATGAAACCCATACAATATCAGGTATTACTATTTTAGATTTTTCGTTTTTTGGGCTAATTAACAACCATCATCTTTAAGACAATCAGACGTTTACGAAAAATAACACGAATCTATTGCTATTGAATAGAAAAAACGTTATTTTTGCAGTCCTTTTTATCCTATGCACGCGTGGCGTAATTGGTAGCCGCACCAGACTTAGGATCTGGCGCCGCGAGGCGTGGGGGTTCGAGTCCCTCCGCGTGCACTAAATCTAACATCAACCCTGCAAAGGGTTGTGTTGTTTATAGAGTTTTACGTAAAAAACAATTCCCGTGAATATCGATTTTCAGAAACACGACGATTTAAATGCCACAGTAGTTATTTCATTAGAAAAGAACGACTACCAAGAGGGTGTTGAAAAAGAATTAAAATCTCTTCAAAAAAGAGCTGCCATTAAAGGTTTTAGACCTGGAAAAACCCCAATGGGAATGATCCAAAAAATGTATGGCAAAAGCATCTTAGCCGATGAGATCCAAAGAATCGCAACTGATGCAATTAACCAATATATCAATGATGAAAAGCTTGATATTTTGGGTTACCCTATCGCCAGTGAAAAGGTTGAAAGTGATTTGGACATTGACAATTCAGAAAATTTCAAATTCGCTTTTGATTTGGGTTTAGCGCCTCAATTTGAATTGGCAGTTAGCAAAAAAGACACTTTGGAATTATTTGACATTGAGGTTTCTGACAAGGAAGTTACTGAAGATATCAACTATTCTCGCAGAAGAAATGGCAAGTTGGAAGATGTTGAGAAATCTGAAGATGAAGATATCATTTATGCTACCGTAACTGAATTATCTGAAAGCGGAGAAGCTTTAGAAGGCGGTATCGCGGATAAAACAATCAGTTTTGTTCCTAATTTGGTGGAAAATGCGAAATTGAAGAAAGCCTTTATCGGTAAAAAAGTTGGCGATGTTGTAAAAGCAGATATCAAATTGTTGTTAAACAACAATGAAACAGTTATTTCAAGTTCTTTGGGCATTGCAAAAGAAGGTGTAAATGATTTGGGTGAGCAGTTCCAAGTTGAAATTAAAGAAATTAAGAGAAGAACTGATTCTGAATTAAACGAAGAATACTACAGACAATTGTTTGGCGATGATATCCCTGCATCTGAAGATGAATATCGCGAAAGAATCAAAAACAATTTGGTTCAGTATTATAAAAATGAGGCTGATCTTTGGTTGGATCACCAAATCGGACATATTTTATTAGAAAAACACCAAATCGTTTTGCCAGACAATTTCTTGAAACGTTGGTTGATCACTACCAAGGGTGAAGATTATAACTTCGATAATATTGAAGAAAAATATGCTGAGGAAAAAAGCGCGCTTCAAAGAAGATTGGTAATTGACAAAATTGCTGCAGAAAGCAAAATCGAAGCTACTGCAGAAGAGGTTCGCGAAGAAGCTAGAATTTATTTTGTAGGTTTATACAGACAATATGGTTTAACCATAGGTATGCAAGATCAATTCTTAGATGAAACTATCAATAAGCGTTTGGGTGATCGTGAGTTTATTATGCAAATGACAGACAGAGTAATCTATCGCAAGGCATATGATGCTATTAAAGAATTAGCAACCATCAAAACCAAAAAAATCAGCGTTGAAGATTATTTCAAGCACATCAATGAGCACAAAGCTGCTCATGGTGAATAATCACTGAAAGAATTCGCAAATTCAACTATAATAAAAGAGACTTTCCCGATGGAAGGTCTCTTTTTTTTTATGAATGTATATGGGGGTAAGGCTCAACTTTTGTAGATTTGTTAATTAATATTTGAATATCATGGATCACGGCAAAGAATTTAAAAAATACGCAACCAAACATTTGGGAATTAATAGTTTAAGAGTAGACCAATATGAAAACATAGTTTCTCAACATGCAGGTGGAATCTATGGTTTAACGCCAAACATCATTGAAGAAAGACCGATGAACGCAAGTGTTATCGATATTTTTTCTCGATTGATGATGGATAGAATTATATTTATGGGTGTTCCAATTTACGACGATATGGCCAATATCATTTTGGGTCAATTGTTGTTTTTGGAAAGTGCTAACCCCAATCGCGACATTCAAATTTATATCAATAGCCCAGGTGGAAGTGTGTACGCTGGTTTGGCTATCTACGACACTATGCAGTATATTAGCTCTGATGTTGCCACCATTTGTACAGGGATGGCAGCAAGTATGGGTGCCGTTTTGATGTGCGCTGGTGCAGCAGGAAAACGTACAGCTCTTCCCCACTCTAGAATTATGATTCACCAACCATTGGGTGGTGCTAATGGTCAGGCCTCCGATATTGAAATCACCTACAAAGAAATCAGTAAGTTGAAAAAAGAATTGTACGATATCATTTCTTTCCACAGCGGACAACCATTTGAGAAAGTGGAAAAAGATAGTGATCGTGATTATTGGATGATTGCTGATGAAGCAAAGGCCTATGGCATGATCGACGAAGTTTTGGGTAGAAGAAACAAATAATAATTATTAAAGATGAAGAACAAGGAGCAGATTTGTTCCTTTTGCGGTCGTAAAAAAACTGAATCTATGATGCTTATCACAGGTTTAGACGGCCATATATGCGAAAGTTGTGTAGATCAAGCACATAAAATTGTTGAAAAGGAAATGGGCTTTTCCAACTCCGCAAGCAAGAAAGGAAGTGTTTCTGGCGATACAGGAATGGCAACCAACAAGGCGGGAAAAGGAAATAAAATAGCTGATTCTGCAAAAACGCCTACACCCAAGGAAATCAAATCACATTTAGACGAATATGTGATTGGTCAGGATTATGCAAAAAAAGTATTAAGCGTAGCAGTTTATAATCACTACAAAAGGCTTAATGATGGCAAATCAAGTAAAAACGAAGGCGTTGAAATAGAAAAAAGCAACATACTTTTAATTGGTGAAACGGGAACAGGTAAAACGTTGTTGGCTAAAACATTGGCCAAAATCATGGATGTTCCTTTTTGTATCGCAGATGCAACTGTTTTAACAGAAGCTGGTTACGTAGGAGAAGATGTTGAAAGCATTATTTCAAGATTATTACAAGTAGCTAATTACGATCCTGAAAAAGCGCAACGTGGTATCATTTACTTGGATGAAATTGATAAAATTGCAAGGAAAAGTGATAATCCATCCATCACCAGAGATGTTAGTGGCGAAGGCGTTCAACAAGGATTATTGAAATTATTAGAAGGAACTATTGCAAATGTAGCTCCAGAAGGTGGACGTAAACACCCAGATCAGAAGTACATTAAAGTTGATACAAGTCAGATTTTGTTTATTTGTGGTGGTGCATTTGATGGCATTAAAGAAGTAATAGGTAGACGAATCCAAAATAACGCAGTTGGCTTTAAACGTTCAGATAGCAAAGAATTAAATGAACAGAATTTGCTATCTTATATTTCGCCACAGGATTTAAAGAAATTCGGACTTATTCCTGAATTAATCGGGCGATTACCTGTGTTAGCTGCATTGGAACCATTGGACAAACCAGCTTTAAGGTTAATTTTAACAGAGCCCAAAAACGCTTTGGTAAAACAATATGAACATCTATTTGATTTAGACGAAGTTGCCTTGGAGTTTGACGCTGATGCCATCGAGTTTATTGTAGATATTGCATTTGAGAACAAATTGGGAGCAAGAGGATTACGCGGAATTTGCGAAACGATTTTGCAAGACTTTATGTTTGAAATACCCAGTGATAAAACAAGAAATAAACTAGTGATTTCAAGAGAAATGGCTGAATCGAAATGGCAACATTGGGATCAACAAAAGTTTACAGCTTAATCAATAATTAATTTTTTAATTCCATATTTTGGGTAAATTGCACCCTTTGTATGGAAAAAAACAATAAAAAGATTTTAAATGCTTGGGCCATGTATGATTGGGCCAATAGTGTTTATCCGTTGGTAATTTCATCGGCGATTTTCCCTGTTTATTATACCGCAGTAACAACCCAAACGGATGCGGCTGGTAAAATTATAAACGATAATGTAATGGTTTGGGGTATGCAATTCAAAAATACAGTTATTTCTAACTATGTATTAGCATTCTCTTTCCTAGTCATTTGTCTAACCAGTCCTTTATTAAGTGGGATCGCCGATACACGCGGTAATAAAAAAAGATTTTTACAATTCTTTTGTTATTTAGGTGCTATGGCTTGCGCCAGTTTATATTTCCTTAGTAAAGACCCAAACAGTTTACCATGGGGACTTTTATCTATCTTTTTCGCCAGTTTGGGATTTTGGAGTAGTGTAGTATTTTACAATAGTTACTTACCCGATATTGCCGATAATGAAACAATGGATAAAGTAAGTGCGAAAGGTTATTCTATGGGATACATGGGAAGTAGTTTAATGCTTATCCTTTGTTTGGTATTTATTCAAGCCCTTTCAGAACCGCTTCAATTAACAAAGGGCGAAGCTACAAGACTTTGTTTTGTAGGAGTTGCCATTTGGTGGATGGGATTTGCTCAGATTTTCTTTCGTAAAGTGAAAGAGGAAAAAAAATCAAATTCAGGAGAATCTATTTTTAAAGGTTTCCATGAATTAAAAAAAGTTTGGCAACAAGTGAAAGTAAACAGAAGCATAAAAGTTTATCTAACATCATTTTGGTTTTATTCTATGGGTGTTCAAACTGTAATGTTAGTAGCGGCCTATTTCGGAGCAAAATTCTTAAATATGAAAGCGGAAACACTATTACCTGTTATATTAACTATTCAGTTTGTTGGAATATTGGGCAGTATTTTCTTCTCTTGGATTTCGAAAAAATATGGCAACAAATTGTCGTTGAGTATCACCCTTATTGTTTGGGTACTAATATGTATTGGTGCTTGGTTCGACGCTGAATACAAATCAATAGAAGGATTTTTTGTTTTGGCATTTTTTGTAGGTGCAGTAATGGGAGGTATTCAAAGTATGAGTAGAAGCACTTATTCTAAATTGATTCCCGAAGGCACTACAGACACAGCGTCTTTCTTTAGTTTTTATGATATCACTGAAAAATTTGCAATGGTAATTGGCTTATTCATTTTTGCCTATGTTGAACAGCATTCGCCAGTAAAAGGGATGCAAAATTCAGTTCTTGCTTTAATCGTATTTTTTATTATTGGATTCTTTACACTATTGAGATTGAAAGATCCCAAATTGCTGCCTAAAAAAGATTAAATAGTTTTTTCAATTTTACTTTTAAAACAAAAAAGGTTACCAAATGGTAACCTTTTTTGTTTTAAATACTTCAATTATTTGTTATCTCAACAATGTAACTGTACCCCTAAACTCTAATTTCTTCATATCCTTAGAGTAAAGTTGAATGTAATAAGTATAAACTCCTTCTTGACAGATTGCACCATTGGCCTTGCCATCCCATCCAGTATTTAAATCAGAAGTTTCATATAATTTTTCACCCCAGCGGTTAAAAATTATCATACTACCCTTTTCAAAGTTTTGGGCAGTGGGTTTAAAGCTGTTATTAATCGCTGGACCAACTTCATCTGGAGTAAATACGTTTGGAATGTAGATAATAATATCTGGACCTATTTTCACCCATTTAGATATAGTATCAGAACAACCATGGTTACTCGTTACTAATAAACTGATTTTGTAAGATGCGGTATCTTTACCGTATGCATATTTAGGATCTCGCAATGTAGATGTATCAGAACCAGTTCCATCACCAAAATTCCAATTATATTTTAAAATAGGATTAAATGGATTTTGCTCAATGGTAGTTTGATTGATAATTCTAAATCTCGGAAGTGCAACTGTTGTGTAATAAGCAGGATCAGTAGAGAAATATGCCTTTGGTATTGGATAAGCTTCTACATTGTTTACCCCATAAACCTTGGTTTCACAACTACCAGAACTGTTTACTGCTTTTAACATCATGCTATATTTGCCCTGAGTGCTGTAGATAATTCCAGTTGGGTTTTGTAAATTAGATGTATCCCCATTCCCAAAATCCCAGAAATACTTCACTTGTGATGCAGGTAACCCAGACTTGTCGTTAGCTGTCCAATTCGTTGTTAAAGGAATACATCCGGCAGCAGTAGGTAATGGATCTAAGACCGGATACAAATGTAAAAGAATGGTAATTGAATCTTTAGCTGGCGGACAAACATCATTTGTAATTGGTTGTGTAACTACCCTTAATACTACTTTTTGATTGATTGCATCTTGAGTACCATTGTCAAAATTTATATTTTCATTATATGGGTTATCTATGATACCATCAACAGAAGGATCTTTAGTCCAAAGAACCTTATTATTTACATATTTAGTTGTGCTTTGGATGGCAAATGGTGTTCCTATACAAGCTGACGCAGGTTTAGGCGTTGTAATTTGCAATTCAGGTTTATTCCTAACAAATACCTGATAGGTTTCAGTATCTGTACATCCGTTATTATCTGTTAATACGAATCTAAATCCATGCGGTCCTTCAACATTGTTGGTTGTACCTGGTAACCATTTACCTGAATATTATCGTACAATTCCATGGTATCCCAGTTTACACATACAGGGTTTGGAGAAATTACTTTAATTGTTGGTTCTGGTACAATCTTTACTTTTACGGTATCACATGTTCTGCAACCAGTGATTTGGTCTTCTACGCACAATCCAAACTTATAATCGCCTTGGTAAAAATCATCCGCTGGAGTTCCAAATTTGAATCTCCAATCTGGGGTTCCCATTGGGTTATTGTTCACCAAAATTGCTGTTGGATCAATTCCACCTGGAGATTGTAATACAGTCCAATCTAACTTGATACCAATCTTTACCTTGGGTTTCGCTGTTACTTGGTCCATACTGATTTCTCCCAAATCCTGACAGAAAGAAGAGTCTCTCAAGTCTACCATTGGGTTACCATTGATTCTTTGGATTACACTATCAATATTAATACAACCGTTGGTGTCTTTATACCAGCCATATATCTTTGCTTGGAAACTATTACCATTCTGCAAAGATGCATTTTGCAAGGCGGTGGTTTTGAAACGATGACGTGTTGTTGTTACTGAATCAACCATATTAAACACACTTCCTGATGGAGCTGGGCTCACGGTTGATGGTTTTGAGTAAACGTTGTTAGGAGTTTTATTTTCAAAGCCCCAAATTCTTACACCTGACTCTTTACCTCTGTTAAAGAAGCTATTTAATTCAATATCTCCATAAACATAACACTGTGATTTCAATGGTTTGGGATCCCACTTCACAAATGGCAAAGCATTTACACGAAGAACCATGGTGTCTCGGTCTTCACAGGTTACACCCCCTTGTGTTACTTTCGTATATAAATCATAGCTAAAGAACTGAGGTGCGCCGCCAGGAGCATTGGTATTGGTGGGCTTCACCGTGTAGGTAGCCGCCGAACCCAGTGTTTGATTCTTGGTAATATCCGTCCACTGATAAATGCCTGTTAATGTAGAAGGTCTGTGGGTAGCTGTTATGGTTGTAGATTTTTGATTACAAATTGCCAAATCCTTTCCTGCTAAACTTACCACTGTGTCATTCACAAACAATTCAACGGTATCCTTCTTCTTACATTGCCATTTCCGCTCCATTACCTCAACGATATACTTACCTTTCACATTCACTGTAATGGTTCGGGTAGTATCGCCATTACTCCATTTGTATTTTACCGAATCTGCATTCTGCGCATCAAACGTAAAAGTTTGATAAGTACAAATTCTCTGATCCGGACCTAAACCAACAACTGGCAGCGGTTTCACATAAATTGTTAATGTATCATAGAAAGCACAACCATCGCCATCTTTTACACGAACACGGATGGTAGAGTCCAATAGTAACTGAATGGCGCTTTACCATGTAGCACATTGGCATAAAGCGACATCAAAGTACCTTTACAAGCAAAAGTATCTTTTGAAGCCAAGGTAACTGTTGGCGGATCGGGGATAATAACTGTGTCTCTATAAATTGTTGGACAGTTATCAGAGTTGTTTACAGTATGAACAATGATGTACTTACCACCTTTATAGAAGGTCATGGTATCGGTTTTTTTGGCACTGTAAAAAATTTCATTACTACCTAAACTATCTCTTACACTCCATCTAAATGAGGGAACTCCCTTAAATGTGGCTGAAACTGAAGCTGCCATGGCGAATTTACCACATTTCAAAATGGTATATTTACGTTGGCTAAATGCTCTTGGATTAACCTTTACTTTAAAACCACGAATTGCGATAGAAGGTTTTGGACAATGGTTATCCGAAACCCTTACAGAGAAAGAGTAAGCAACATCTGAAGCCATACCAATTCCCGGGGTCCATTCAAAATCGGCATAAGCTAATCGTTTTTGGTTCCAGGATGATTTTGCCGCTACAGTAAACTTAGCCCCTGGAATACCTTTATTCCAAGTAATAGTTGTTGTATCAGGGATAGTTTGGTAAGGAGTAAAAGTTTCGTCATCAGATTCAACTTTAAACTTCAAGGTTTCTCCCTCACAAACTTTATATGAATAAGGACCTAAAACCGTTGGAGCTTTATTGTATCCGCAATCGTCTTTAACAATCAACTGCATATCCCGTCGGGTTTTACCTATCATAATCCATTTTTTACTTGCACTATCCTGACGCCATTCTGTGATCTGGATTACGGCAATACCCACCTCATCACATTTGGTTGGAGTAAAGATGATATCTCCATTACTGGTATCAAAATACAAACCACGAGGAGGGTTAGTTTTGGTATTTGGACTACACTTAATCGAGGTAGGAGGAATACAATAAGGCGTCATGAAATAACGCTTATCAAAGGGTGATGAATAAGAAACTGAAGTATTGGGTATATTGCTTATACCTGACTCAAGTGAATATGAAAATGAATCATAATCTACAGTATCAATCGCACCATTATTAAAATAATAGGCCTGATTACAACACAAATAACCCAATGGTTCGTTTGCTAACTGTGGTGAAGAGTTACATTTATTGGTTGTCTTTTTGATATTACAGATGTTGATCATACAAGTACTGTAAAAGTCGTTACCCGCAGGACCTGTAGTAATAGCACCGTTTCTACAGCACTGACCAATGTAAAATGTTACTTCACAACAGTTACTTTTATTTACAAAGTTGTTTAGTGGAGATTGTCCAAAATCAACAGTTACTTCGTAAGTATGTTCTTCTACTCCTTCTCCAGTACTTCCTGTGTTTTGAGGCGTACAAGGTGAAGATGCGGTTGAACAACGAGGGGTTACGTCCCTGATATTGGTTCTGGAAATTGACATGGAATAATTACCACAACCATTTCCACCATTGGTTCCACCAAAAACACCAAAAGTTGGTGAGTTAAAGGAGATACCTCTACAATCTCGATAGATCTTTGCTGTAATCTTGTACTTACCATTGCCTAAACACTTGTAAGACATATCCGCACCCATCATGTGAGATGCTGAAAGCTTTGAAAATGTGAGCATTGACAGAAACAAGATTGTCAATAACTGTAGTTTTTTCTTCATACTTTTAGGTTTGTTTGTTGTTTTGACACCTATATATATATATGTGTTGCCTCCAAAAATAAACTTTTTTCATTAAAACTCCCGAATTACTAAAAAAAATGAAGCTTCTATGGCAGAACTAATCGCATATTCATTCAATTTTATCAAAAAAATCTTAACCTTCCATTTCAATTCAATACATTGATGTATTTTTACAACATGAATACGAAGTACATCAACCCTAGTAAGGATTTATTCATCAAGAATCGCCAGAAATTCACAAGTAAAATGACACCTGGCAGTATTGCATTATTTCATTGCAATGATGAAGTTCCTAGAAATGGTGATGCTTACTTCAGTTTCAGGCAGCAATCAGATATTTACTATTTAACCGGTATTGATCAAGAAGATACCATTTTGGTTTTATTCCCAGATGCACCCAACCCAATGTATCGCGAAATGT
Organism: Sphingobacteriia bacterium; assembly: GCA_021151535.1. Classification (GTDB taxonomy): domain Bacteria; phylum Bacteroidota; class Bacteroidia; order NS11-12g; family UBA955; genus JAGKXC01. Next base: position 67,018 of record JAGKXC010000004.1, read on the forward strand.
TATTCATTAAAGAGACAAGCGAACAAATTGCCATTTGGGATGGGGCTCGTTTAACACCCAATCAAGCGTATGATGTTTCAGGTATTTCTCAGGTTTTTTGGTACCATGATTTTTGGCGAACCATACACGCGGCGATTTTGTTAGCAGAAACAATTTATGTAAATCTTAATGAAAATGATAGATTTACAGACAAAGTTTCTTATGCGGGTATTAGGTTTGCGAAAGAAATCATTAACAAATATCCCGCTCATCAAATCAAACGATCTGCACCCATTTTAGCAGATCTAAGGATGAGAAAAGAACCAGAAGAAATAACTCAATTAAAAGAAGCTATTTCTATAACAAAAAAAGGATTTGATCGATTACTATCTTTCATTAAACCTGGTGTAATGGAATATGAAGTTGAAGCTGAATTAATTCACGAATTCATTAGAAATAGAAGTAAAGGTTTCGCATTCGACCCAATCATTGCAGGTGGCAAGAATGCATGCGTTCTTCATTACATCGAAAACAACAAAGTATTAAATGACGGCGACTTGGTTTTATTAGACTTTGGAGCAGAATATGGAAATTACAACGGTGATTTATCGAGAACATTGCCCGTAAATGGCAAATTCACTCAACGCCAGAAAGAAGTTTACAATGCCGTATTGAGTGTTCAACGATACGCCAAAACCCTGTTAAAACCAGGAATTAGCATCCCCAATTACCATGATGAAGTTTGCAAATTCATGTCTGAAGAATTAATCAAATTGGGTTTAATAACAACAGCTGAATTAAAATCCAATCCAAAGGCATTTTTAAAATATTACATGCACGGTACATCACATCATTTGGGCTTGGATGTACATGATGTTATGCATCGTTGGGGCAATCTTGATTTAAACAATGTTGTTACAGTAGAGCCTGGAATCTATATCCCTGAAGAGGGCATCGGAATTAGAATTGAAAACGATGTGGTAATTAGAGATAACGGTGTTGAAGATTTAATGGAAGATTACTTAATTGAAGTTGAAGAAATAGAACAGGCGATGAATAAATAATTGATTTTATTGCCAACCCAATTTCCCTTTAAGTGGAACAAATTTACAATCGTTAAAAACCTCTGTTTTAGATTGATTTTCAGCCACTTTAGTAATTCTTAACATCTTTTGATCTTCCCTGTTTTCTCCAACGGGAATAATCAACCTACCTCCTACTTTCAATTGCTGAATTAGTGTTTCAGGGACACTTGGAGCTCCAGCCGTAACAATAATTACTTCATATGGAGCAAAATTGGGCAAACCCAAAGATCCATCGCCATGAAATAATGAAATATTGTATTCAATTAATTGAAATAAATGAGATGTTTGCTGTAGAATTGGTAAAATATATTCAACACTAAAAACTCGAGCACCTAATTTGTGCAATACAGCTGCCTGATAGCCACTTCCCGTGCCAATTTCCAATACTCTATCACCTGCACTAACACCAGAAAGTTGCGTTTGGTAAGCAACAGTAAATGGTTGCGAGATAGTCTGACCATGATCAATTGGAAAAGCGGCATCACGGTAAACAAATTGATCAAAGTCTCTTGGAAAAAACCATTGCCTAGGAATTTCATTCATCGCAGAAAGCACTAATTCCGAGGTAATTCCTTTTTTTCTTAATTCTTCAATCAGTCTTTTTCTTTGACCTTGTTGAACCAAAGTGTCTACTAAATCTATCTTTCGAATCATGTGTTTACAAACAAAATAATATGCAAGGGTAAGTTTTACCAATTTTGCATCGACTACAAAAGTAAGACATGCAGAAGTCGATTGTCATAGGTTCAAAAAGAAAATCGGAAATTTTCGAGCACTTGCTAATTTCATTTCCCGATATGCAGTTGGTTGGATATATTGATCCTGACGACGCGCATAATTTTTCAATGCTCGGAGAATTTATCATGGCACTTGATTTTGGGAAAAAAGCAGATGTGTTCTTCATAGACAGAAGTGTAAATAATTTACCCTATAATTTTATTGCCAATTTGGTAAAATTGGGAAAACATTTATTTTTCGATGGCTATGTAAATTGGGAATCCGGAAGTTGGTCTGAAATCGCCAAATATGCTTCAGAATCTGGTTCAATTATTCATTTCGGTCATACGCTATACAACAAACCCCTATTTACTTCTGCCATCCACTTGGTTAAGAGACCCAGATTGATAAAAATTGAAAAATATTGTTTGGCTCCTAAATCTGGAGAGTTTTCTATGTGGTTATTCAATCACCTATTCCAAGAAATAGATTTGGTTCTTAGGGTCATGAATAATCCAATCCGCAGTATTCATGCCAGACCCATGTTTTTATTTGGTACGCAAACAGATTTGCTTAATATTCAAATTGAATTCGCTAATGATGCTGTAGCCGTAGTAAATTTAGGCAGGGCGATTGAACCTAACACACACAATTTTCAAATTTATCAGCAAGATAAATTGTTTTCAATTGATTTTCAGCAGAATCAACTTTTCGAATTTAGGGCGGCTAATAATCTTCAGCAATTAACCTTGGCAGAAGAATTGGATTTAGAATCACCTGATGACTCATTGCATTCAAATTTAGTAAAAATTGAAAGAACAATTATGTTATTTGATGTTTGGAAAATGGAATTGAGAAACTTCATTGAAAACATTGAAAAGAACCTAACGCCAATGAGTCATATCGACCATGTTCAAAATACTGCCGAAGTTTGCGAACAAATAATTGAGAAAATACAGCGTAAATACCAAGAAGTTTAACAAGTTATTGGTTATTTTCGCAATGTGAGGCAATTAACCAACAACTATTTTTACCTTATAGTTACATCTACTATCATCGGATTATTGGGTTGTAAATCCTCTTCTACCGATGTACCTGCCTACTTAGATATTGATAGTGTTAGTGTTGTATCGCATTCTGGCCAAGGTAATAATATCCATCAAATCACTGCTGTTCAAATTTACGCCAACGCTGAGTATTTGGGATTATTTGAACTTCCATGTAAAGTACCTGTATTAAAATCAGGTGCTATTAAAATTGAATGTTATCCTTACGTAAAACTGAATGGGAAGAACAATCAATGGGCTCCCTATCGTATTTTAAAAACTTCCGATACAATCCTTAATTTCAACCCACAAAAACACAGTTCTTATAACCCAACTTTCAAATTTAGAACTGAAACCTATTTCCGGTTAGAAGAAGATTTTTCTGATGGTAATTCTAAATTGATTCCAATACCTAAACTTACATTAGGCGATACCATGGGTGTGGAAGAACGTCCGTTTGATTTATCCGATAGATTTAAATCAGCCAACAATAAAGTATTTGTTGCAAAATTTGAGAATACGGATACAGCAAAATATATGGACATTGCCACATTTGATTCTTATTTTGGAATTCCTGTAGATGGCAGAAGTATTCAATTAGAATATGATATTAATTGTGACTTACCTGTTCAATTGTCATTGGTAAGGACAATAAATGGTGTTCCTGAATTGGTGCCATTTCTTTATATGAACGCTACAGGAAAAAAATGGAAAAGATTCTATGTGGATATTTCGCCCGAAATTGCAGGATTTGACCCAGGTCTTTCCATTCAACTTGTCTTTAGTATCAACAAACCATCTGGTTTTATCAACAACAGGGAAATATTAATTGATAATCTGCGTTTGAGTTACCTGAATTAAATGAATAAATTTCGTCAAAGGGCACTACACCTAGCAGCAGACTGGATCGCAGCAACAATAAGTTGGTTGGGACTATTCTTTTTTAGAAAGAATTTTATTGAAGCTTCTAAACATGGTTATGAAATCCCGGTAAATCAAGACAATAACTTATATTTGGGTCTGTTATTAATTCCCATATTTTGGATTTGTTTGTATGCCATAACAGGCTATTATAAATATATATTCAGAAGATCCAGATTAAAGGAATTTCAATTTACTTTTAATCAATCTATAATTGGTGTAACATTTTTATTTTTCACCTTAATTATTGATGATAGCATTTCGAGTTATAGAGATTATTATCTTTCGGTGGGTGTATTATTTGGATTCCATTTCTCAAGTACCTTACTATTTCGCCTAATTGTTGCCACCCAAACGATCCATAAGATAAAAAATCGTGTTTGGGGATATCCAACAGTAATCGTTGGATGTGGCCCTAAAGCACTTGAACTTTATCAAGAACTAAAAAATCAAAAGAAATCAGAGGGCTTTTTCATTGTGGGATTTGTGCAAATTGAAGAGAATTGTTTAACTGAATTTCAGAACCAATTACCTCTTCTGGGTTCTTGGAAAGATTTACCTCAACTAATTGCTAAATATAAAATAGAAGATATCATATTATGTTCGGAGCACTCGGAAAACCCAATTATTACCCAAGTAATTGATAGTGTTCAAAATGAAGATATTCATTTGAAAATTATTCCAGATCAATTTAGCTTGGTTTATGGAATGGTGAAAATGAATAATATTTTAGGAACTATGTTGGTTGAAGTTGATTTTGAAGTTATGCCAGTTTGGCAAAAGATTGTAAAACGTGGGATCGACATTATGGTTTCTCTCATAGCATTGATTTTACTACTGCCAGTTTTTGCCATAATCGCAATAGCCATTAAAATTGATAGTAATGGACCAATAATTTTCCATCAAGAAAGAATTGGTTTAAAAGGAAAACCATTTCAAATATTGAAGTTCAGGAGCATGAAAATGGATGCCGAAGCAACCGGCACACCAAAATTAAGTCATGACCAAGACGATCGAAGAACCAAAATTGGTATCCTACTTCGAAGAACTCGCTTAGACGAATTACCTCAGTTTTTTAATGTATTAATTGGACAAATGAGTCTGGTTGGACCTCGTCCAGAACGTCAATTCTTTATCAATCAAATTGTTGCCTCTGCCCCACTCTATAAAAGATTGCATAGAATTAAACCCGGAATTACATCTTGGGGTCAAATCAAATACGGATATGCAACCAATGTAAATGAAATGATAGACAGAATGAAATACGATATTTTGTACTTAGAGAATATGTCGTTAGGCCTTGACTTCAAAATCATGCTGTATACTGCCTTGATTATGATCCAGGGAAGAGGAAAGTGAACTTTTCTTCGACTAAATTGTTTCTAAACAGTTTAGTGTGGTTATGTTTTATTGTAATTTTACCTCGTTATGAGCGTTTCTCCTATGTCTGCCATTTGGCGATTAGTTAGTATTGAAAAAAAGAACATTCATTACTTGTATACCTATGCAATTATTGCGGGTTTAATGAGTTTAACAATTCCATTGGGAATTCAAGCATTAATTGGTGCAGTAATGGTTGGAAAGTTAAGCAGTAGTTGGTTTATTTTAGTTACAGGAATAACATTATTAGCCGCAGTTGCAGGATTAACCAGGTTGGCCCAACTTTCCATTTTGGATGCAATTCAACGAAAATTATTCGTGCGATTTTCCCTGCATTTTGCCAAGAAATTATTTGCAAAAAGCAAACACGATCAAGGATCGATGAATGCCATGTTGAAATCTTCTCGTTTTCTAGATATCGTTACATTGCAAAAGAGTTTTTCCAAATTGATATTGGATTTCACTAGTAAAGCTTTACAAATTGTTGCAGGATTAGCGCTTTTAGCCGTATATCATTCTTCATTTATTATTCTGGCGATTGTTATCGCAATCATTATTTATATTGGTTTTAAACTTACTTGGACGAAAGGTTTTGAAACTGCCCGACAAGAAAGTAATTACAAATTCTCCACGGCCGATACCATTCAATCAATCGTTTCTAATAATGAAATTCAAACTGAGGATGACCTAATCAATGTTTTAGAGCCTCATTTAGATGGTTATGTAGGCAATAGAAATGCGCATTTCGCCATATTAAAAAAACAAGCACTCTTTGCTATTATCACAAAAATCATTCTTACAGCAGCCATGTTAATTATTGGCAGTAATTTATTGATTGAACAGCAAATATCTCTAGGTCAATTTCTTGCTGCTGAAATCTTAATAATCACGCTTTTAGATGCAGTTGAAAAACTAATATTAACCGTTGAATACATCTATGATTGTGGAATTGCCATTGAGAAATTACAGATTTTTTCTAATTCAAAATCTCTAAAAGAATTGGAGGCTTAACATGAATCAAGAATTACTAACAAAAAAAGAGAATTTCTGGTTAAAAAACAGTGATTGGGTTGGCCGAAAAGTTAGAACTAGAATTATTTTAGCCTGTTTTCTTCTTGCGATATTTCTGTTTTTGCCGTGGACACAGAATATCCAAACAACAGGAATTGCTACTACACTCTTACCAAGTGAACAACCGCAGGAAATTCAAACTGTAATAGCGGGCCGAATTACGAGATGGAACATAAAAGATGGTGATTTCGTTAAAAAGGGTGATACTATTTGCGTATTGGATGAAGTGAAAAGTGAATACTTAAATCCAGATTTACTATCACAAACAGACATTCAGATACAAGCCAAAGAACAATCTGTATTGAGTTATAATTCTAAAATCTCTGCCATAAACGACCAGATAAAGCAATTGGAGTCTGTAAGAGATTTAAGTTTCAAAAAAACGGTTAATAAAATTGAACAAGAACAACTGAAATTAAATGCAGAAATCGCTGAATTAACTGCTGCGTCCAAAAATGCAGAAATCGCCAAAAAACAATTCGAAAGGGATAGTATTTTAGGGCTAGAAAAACTAAGAAGTTCAATTGAAGTAGAAAACAGAAGATTAAAATGGCAAGAAGCCATAGCCAAACTATATTCTGCAGAGGCAAAAGTAAAAATTGCTAAAGCGAGCTTGGAAAATGCCAAAATTGAATTACAAAATATTCGCTCTGAATATGGTGAGAAACTTTCAAAAACTGAAAGCGAAAGATATTCAGCTATTTCAGCTCAATTAGAAACAGAGGCCGAAGTGAGTAAATTAAGAAACTCATATTCTAATTACGCAATTCGAGCAGGTTTTTACTTCATTCTCGCTCCCCAATCAGGAATAATTTCCAAAACATTAGTAAAAGGCATTGGCGAGACAGTGAAAGAAGGAGATGCAATTTGTACCATCGTTCCAGATGGTGCTTCTATGGCTGTGGCTATGAATGTAAAGCCTGTTGACTTGCCATTATTCTCGAAAAATTTGCATGTGCAATTTGTTTTTGATGGTTGGCCAACAATAGTTTTCTCCGGTTGGCCACAAACCAGTTATGGTACATTCCCTGGAGAGATCTATGCAATAGATAACAATATCAACGAAAAAGGAGAATATCGCGTTTTGGTTAGACCCGCTAAAGGAGAAAAACCATGGCCCGATCAATTAAAGGTTGGTGTTGGTGCAAGAGGTTATGTATTGTTAAAAACAGTACCTGTGTGGTATGAAATTTGGCGGCAATTAAATGGTTTTCCACCTGATTTTTACAAGTTCGCTAACACAGAAAAAAAGAAAAAATAAATCGACCATGCGATTATTTCAAAAAATCTGCCTTTTCACTGTTTTAGCAATTTCATTGCCATTGGGAGCTATGGGAAGATCTTCTACCAAACATACCCTTGTGGATCATGATTCCGCATTAATTGAGTATTCATTATTCGATTTTATTAATCAAATAATAAAATACCATCCATTAATAAAATCTGCTGGTTTAGAACAAGATATTGGGCGAATAAGTATTTTAAAAGCAAGGGGTAATTTCGACCCTCAAATTCAATTTAATCAGTTGCAAAAATCCTATAATGGTACTCAATACTTTAACCTTCAAAATTTACAAATCAACAATTCAACACGAGTAGGTGCAAAATTTATTGGAGGAACTGAATATGCAACAGGAAACTATGTGGATCCGATGAATTATGTGGGTACAAATGGATTAAATTATATTGGAGCAGAATTACCACTATTACGTGATTTGATGATTGATAAAAAACGAGCAGATCTTCAAAAATCTCGTATTTATGCTCAAACTTCGATAGCAGAAAGAATAATTCTTGAAAATCAAATTATTTATTCTGCCATTGATTTATATACTGATTGGTTGTTGAATTATGAAAGTGCAAAATGTGTTTCTGAAATTGTTGCCAATGCAGAAAAACGCAAAAATGCTCTATTAATGCTCTACAATCATGGTGCTGCAACCTCAATTGATACACTTGAAACGCATGTTCAACTCAATCAATACAAAGCAAAATTGACTGAATTAAACTGGAAGATAAAGAAATCCCAAATTTTATTAAATTCATTTCTCTGGATAGACAATTTCTATCCTGTGGAATTGGACACCATGGTAATACCCACTTTCAATAATTTGGATATTATTGATTCGTTGGTTATCAACTGGAAAAGAGAAACCAATTGGCAGTATCAAGATGAATTTCATACATTTCGCACACCTCCAAGTTTGGTATATTACCAAAATAAAGTTTTAATTAATGAAATTCAGAAAAAACTAACCCAAAACAATCTCCTACCTGAGTTAAGTATCAAATATCAATACTTACAACCATTGAATGAAATGAATTTCAACAAATTCAATTTCAACAACAATAAATTTGGTATTCAATTTAGCGCTCCATTAATTAGATCTTCCATTGCCGATTATAAAATCGCCCAATTCCAAAAACAACAAAGTGAACTGGAATTCTTAAGCAAACGCAGGGAGTTAATTCAAAAATCAAATGCGTATTTCCAGGAAATAGAAATTGCAAAAAAACTACAAAAACAATGGTATTCCATTGCTTCAGAAACCCAATTATTATATCAAATGGAGATGAAAAGATTGGAAGCTGGCGATGTCAATTTCTTCATAATTAATACCCGTGAAACCCGTGCTTTGGATCAAAAATTGAAGTCAATAGAGGCACAAATTGTAACCTACAAAAGATCCAACGACTTATTATCTCTTTTGGGCTATAATTGATATTGAAACTCTTAGCTGAAAGTTGCTAAGATGTGGATAAAACAAAGCCCAGAAAGCCCATTAGTTTGGTTTTCAAATCTATATTTACCAATCATAAAATTGGAGTCATTACTGACATGTCTGAAGAGAACAAGAATAATTACGGTGCCGAGAATATCCAAGTCTTAGAAGGCTTAGAAGCGGTTAGAAAACGTCCTGCCATGTACATTGGCGATATTGGAACCAAGGGCTTACACCACTTGGTTTATGAGGTTGTAGATAATAGTATCGACGAGGCACTTGCAGGTCATTGTGATGATATTAAAGTAACGATTCTTCCAGGTAACGCAATACGAGTTCTAGATAATGGTAGAGGTATTCCAACTGGAATGCACCCGAAAGAGAAAAAAAGTGCGTTGGAAGTAGTAATGACAGTTTTGCACGCAGGTGGCAAATTCGACAAAGACACTTACAAAGTATCTGGTGGCTTACACGGTGTGGGTGTGAGTTGTGTAAACGCACTTTCTACCCATTTAAATGTTCGTGTATTTAGAGAAGGAAAGATTTTCCAACAAGAATATTCCATTGGAAAACCTTTATATGACGTAAAAGTTATTGGCGAATCTGATCAAAGAGGAACCGAGGTAACATTCCAACCTGATGATACAATTTTCCAAGCTACTGAATACAACTTTGAAACCCTACAAAATCGTTTAAGAGAATTAGCATACTTAAATAAAGGTATCAAACTTTCTCTTACCGATGAAAGAGAAGCGCTTGAAGATGGAAGTTTCCATTCTGAGATTTTCTTCAGCGAAGGTGGATTGAAGGAGTTTGTTACGTATATCGATGGAACGCGTGAAAAATTAATTCCAGAAGCTGTTTACTGTGAAAGTGACAAGTTTGGAATTCCTGTTGAAATTGCTTTCCAATACAACACTGGTTATGCTGAGAATTTGCATTCTTATGTAAACAACATCAATACAATTGAAGGTGGTACTCACGTAGCCGGTTTTAGAAGAGCGCTTACAAGAACACTTAAATCCTACGCTGAGAAGCAAAAATTACTGGATAAATTAAAGATTGAAATTAGCGGTGAAGACTTTAGAGAAGGTTTAACCGGAGTGATTTCAGTGAAAGTAGCAGAACCACAATTCGAAGGTCAAACAAAAACCAAATTAGGCAACAATGAAGTCATGGGTGCAGTAGACCAAACCGTTGCCGAAATGTTGGAAAACTACCTTGAAGAACATCCCAAAGAAGCCAAAATTATTGTAGATAAAGTTGTACTTGCAGCGCAAGCAAGGGCCGCTGCAAGAAAAGCTCGGGAAATGGTTCAAAGAAAGGGCGCAATGAGCGGAATGGGTCTACCTGGTAAATTGAGCGATTGTTCTAAAACAGATCCAAAAATCTGCGAAATCTTTCTTGTAGAGGGTGATTCTGCAGGTGGAACCGCCAAACAAGGTAGAGATAGAGAATTCCAAGCAATTCTGCCGCTAAGAGGTAAAATTTTGAACGTAGAAAAAGCACTTGAACATAAAATTTACGACAATGAAGAAGTAAGAAATATGTTCACTGCTTTGGGGGTCCACATTGCTACCAACGAAGAAGGCGCGAAAGAACTTAACCTCGACAATTTGCGTTACCACAAAATTGTAATTATGACGGATGCGGACGTTGACGGTAGTCACATTAGAACCCTAATTCTTACCCTTTTCTTCCGTTATATGAAGAAGTTGATCGAATCTGGCCACCTTTATATTGCAACACCACCGTTGTACATGGTTAAAAAAGGAAAAGATTTCAAATACTGTTGGGATGACGCGGGCAGAGATGCAGCTGTAAAAGAATTAGCGAAAGAAGGCAAGGAAGACTCTGTACACGTTCAGCGTTACAAAGGTTTGGGTGAGATGAATGCGGAGCAGCTTTGGGAAACCACCATGGATCCTGCAAGAAGAACATTGAAACAAGTTACCCTTGATAGTGCCGCCGAAGCAGATAGAATCTTCTCCATGTTAATGGGCGATGATGTACCTCCTAGAAGAGAATTCATCGAAACTCATGCTAAATACGCTAAGATTGATGCCTAATTTCTAGGACTTAAACACATATTATTGATAACGAATGGCCCTGATTGGGGCCATTTTTTTTATCCATTGGATCGGTAACAATCCAGATACCATCGCCAGGATCAATAAACCCAAATCAATCAATATTACGGCATACCATGAAATTTGTAATTCAACCGTTTTCAGGAAATAAATTGATTGATTTAATTCAATTATTTTAAATTGATTTTGAACAAAAACTAAACCCAAGCCCAAAATGTCACCCAAAAGTATTCCCCACAGTAATATGAAACTGCCTTGCCATAAGAATACCTTCTGAATAGATATAATCTTTCCACCCATCGCTTGCAGTAAACCGATCACAGAAATTTTTTCAAAAATCAAAATCAACAAAATTGTTATTACTGCAATTACGGCCACCACAGCCATCAAAATGATAATAATCCAAACATTGGTATTTAAAATGGATAACCAGTCGTATATCTGGCGATGATATTGACTTGAAGTATTCAAACGCAAATAACCTGCGGGAATAACAGATTGTGCTAATTCCTTTCCAACTTCTAAGGTTTGACTGGGATCTGTCCAAATTTCAATTTTAGTATATTTCGTTCCAGTTGGTAAAAATGGAGCGATGAGATCGTTAGCAACATACACAGAATTTTCGTCTACAAAATCAATCCCTGTTTCAAATATCCCTTTAATTTGCAATCGTTTAGGGCGTGGTTTAGCACCATAATTTTCATCAGATTCAAAAAACACCAATGTAAGCCACTCTCCTATTTTAACCTTTAATTTCTCTGCCTGTAATCGAGAAATATAAATCCATTTTCCGGTTTTTTTAATACCCGCATTAGACGAATCTGTTACAATTTCAGAAATTGAATCTTGAGTATTTTCGGCTGCTATTTCAACCATAAAATCCTTAAAAGATCTTAAAAACTCCTCACTATTCATTCCATTGGCAACTACCCCATCTAACTCATTTTCTGATTTCATAATACAAGCCTTGGAATTTATCATTTGAACAGCCGTTACTCCTTTAATACTGCTCAAAACTTCATCCAAATTTTTACCAGTTGGCAAATGATTCGAAAATGGCCTAGGTTCAGCACTTTCCGTATTTCCGGCATCGTCAATAATAAAATCCCCATGCAACTTCACAACCTTGGATTTTATTCCATTTTGGAATCCTTTTACCGACGAAACGGTAATAATCATTACAGAAACACTCAGCGCAACGGCGGAAATCGCCAAAATCATCATATTTTTGGAAAAAGATTGACTTCCTGCCCGGAGCAATCGAAATGCCATTAACCTTTCCCAACGATTCATGAAGTTCAAATTTACTATTCCCATTGCATTAAATACAGCATACCAAAGAATATTCTTTCTGCCGTTCCTAAATAGAAGTGTATTGCTTTTCGGAGCGGTTACCATTTTATTATCAATAATGGGATTATTCCAAATACAAAACACATTTAACAATCCAGCTCCTACAAATAGTCCAATTCCCCTTGCCAATTCAGCTAATTCTAAGACTTTTAATGTAGGCGCTGAAAGATTTTCTGAATATCTATGGCGATTAAAGAATAAACGTGTAATGATTGTTGCCAATCAAACTTCTATGGTTGGCAATCAACATTTAGTAGACACCTTATTAACCCTAGGCATTAAGATTGTTGGGGTATTTGCTCCTGAACATGGGTTTCGGGGCGATGCGGCCAATGGTGAACATATTCAAAATCAAACTGATACCAAAACAGGGCTACCCATTTATTCTTTATATGGTAAAAATTATAAACCCAGTAAAGAACAACTAGCACAAACCGATATCATAATTTTTGACATTCAAGATGTTGGAGCAAGGTTTTACACCTATTTAAGCACCTTACATTTTGTTATGCAAGCTTGTGCGGAACATAAAAAGCAAATAATTGTTCTAGATAGACCCAATCCCAACGGATATTTCATAGATGGTCCTATGTTAGAACCTGAAAATGTTTCTATGGTTGGCATTCACCCAATCCCATTGATTCATGGTATGACATTGGGAGAAATGGCTTATATGATCATAGGTGAAAAATGGTTAAACATCATGTTGCCCATTAAATCCAAAGAAAAGGTTGCACCCATTCAGATTGACTATTCAGGGATAAACCTGGTAGTTGTACCATGTGCTAATTGGATTAGAGAAAATGGATATAATCTACCTATTCCCCCATCGCCAAATTTACCAAACCAAAACGCTATTTTGCTTTACCCTACTTTGGGCCTTCTGGAAGGAACGGTAATGAGTATGGGCAGAGGAACAAATCATCCCTTTGAATGTTTTGGTGCACCGTGGCTAAAACAAGGGAATTACCAATTTACACCAGAAAACATACCAGGAAAGGCTATAAATCCGCCTTATTTGGGGAAAATCTGTAGAGGTGTTCTTCTTGAAGATTTCGGTACTGGTTATTTGCGCAGTTATAAACAACTTTATGTTGAATGGTTAATAATGTTAAAGAAGGAATGTCCCGATAGTATAACATTTTTTAATCCATTCTTTACAAAATTGGCAGGTACTAAAAAATTCCAAAAGATGATTGAACAAGGAAAATCTGCACAAGAGATTAGAAGTTCGTGGCTACCAGAAATTTCAGCTTTTGAAGCAAAGCGTAAGAAATACTTACTTTATCCTTAAAGGGGGTGTATCATAAAAAAAGGCCACCTATTCATAGATGGCCTTTTTTTATGATACACAAATACTTATTTGATTTCGAAGGTATTCATGAAAGCGGTAGTAAAATTACCTGCTTTGAAATCTTCATTATCCATCAATTGTAAATGCAAAGGTATGGTTGTTTTTACACCTTCTACAATAAATTCACCTAAAGCACGCTTCATCTTAACTATCGCTTCTTCACGGGTTTGCGCAGAAACAATCAATTTAGCGATCATAGAATCATAGAACGGCGGAATTGAATAACCAGCATAGATATGGGTATCTACGCGCACTCCATGTCCACCAGGGCGATTCAACGAAGTAATCTTACCTGGACTTGGACGGAAATTGGCATAAATATCTTCTGCATTAATTCTACATTCGATGGCATGTTTGGTTGGTTCATAGTCTTTACCCGAAATAGGTTGACCGGCAGCGATTAGAATCTGCTCTTTAACCAAATCATAGTTAATTACTTCTTCTGTAACTGGATGTTCTACCTGAATACGGGTATTCATCTCCATGAAATAGAAATTTCTATGTTTATCAACCAAGAACTCTACAGTTCCAACACCTTCATAATTGATAATTTGTGCTGCGGCTTTAGCTGCTGCACCCATTTTTGCTCTTAATTCAGGCGTCATAAATGGCGAAGGTGTTTCTTCCAATAACTTTTGGTGACGACGTTGAATGCTACAATCGCGCTCAGACAAATGGCAAACTTTACCATATTGGTCTCCAGCGATCTGAATTTCAATATGACGTGGTTCTTCAATGTATTTTTCCATGTAAAGACCATCGTTACCAAAAGCAGCTCCTGCTTCTTGTTTGGCGCTATTCCATGCGTTTTCAACTTCATCTTCTTTCCAGATGATACGCATACCTCTACCACCACCACCAGCAGTTGCCTTAATGATTACAGGATAACCACATTCAGCGGCAACAGTTTTGGCTTGTTCAATACTATCCAATAATCCATCAGAACCAGGAATGGTTGGCACTCCTGCTTTTTTCATGGTATCTTTAGCATTGCTCTTATCGCCCATAGAATCAATTTGTTCAGGTGTTGCACCAATAAACTTAATTCCATGATCGCGACATAAAGCGCTAAACTTGCTATTCTCACTTAAGAATCCGTATCCGGGATGTATCGCATCTGCATTTGTAACTTCTGCAGCAGCCAACAATCTAGACATATTAAGGTAACTGTCTTTACTTTGTGGCGGTCCGATACAAACCGCTTCATCGGCGAAACGTACATGCAAACTATCCTTATCTGCAGTTGAATAAACAGCTACAGTTTTCACACCCATTTCTTTACAGGTGCGGATAATACGCAATGCAATCTCACCGCGGTTAGCGATTAGAATCTTTTTAAACATAAGTTAAAATTAAGCTGGTTCTACCAAGAAAAGAGGTTGATCGTATTCAACAGGAGTTGCATTATCAACCAATACTTTTACAATTTTACCAGAAATTTCGCTTTCAATTTCATTAAACAACTTCATTGCCTCAATGATACAAACTACTTTACCTGGTTTCACATCATCACCTACATTCACAAATGCAGGAGAATCAGGATTAGGAGTTCTGTAGAATGTTCCAACCATTGGCGATTTGATGGTAATCAAATTGTCTGCCTTTGCAGGTGCAGCAGATACGGCTTCTGGAGCCGCAGTTGCAGCCGCAGCTACTGGAGCTGGAGCAGCAATGGCCATGGGTTGAGGAGCAACAGCAGTTGTGATTTGTGCAGTTGTAATTTGTGCTGGGTTTTTCTTGATTGCAATTTTGAAATCTTTTTGACTGATTTCAACCTCATCTACGCCACTAGTAGAAACGAATTTGATGAGAGCTTGTATCTCTTTTAAGTCCATAAAAGAATTTAATTAGGAAGGCAAAGAAAATGAAAAAATGCCAAAAAACGACGAAAAACCTCTCGATTTTGGGTTTTTTATGCTTAAAAATGGCAAAAATTCATCAAAATCTGTGTTTTTAGGAATTTACCCCATTAAGTTATCCTTAAAATCTAAATTGAATACCTGCTTGAACTAATGCTTTAGCCATACCAAATTCTGCATAAAATCCAAATTTATCTGAAAAATGATTAGAATTTACTCCAAAGGTCAAATCTGCCCCAGGTGTTGTAAACGTAATAAAAGGGATATCCAAGTTTAAATCCGCTAATGTTTTTAATGGATTTGAAACCGAAGCATCTACAGAATTAAAACGTAATCCAAGTCCAATCCCCATATACGGATCCCATTTTGAACTGGGAGAAAAATGAAAATTGTACCGCAGGTTCACTGATTGAGTGCGATACTTAAATGCTACTTCCGTGGGGACATAACGTTGTAAATCATTATTAAAAACTGAATCAATTGTAAGTACTGCATTTACATCAACACCTGCTTGAGCGTAATTAAGACCCAATCCGGATCTTCTGCCTAATCTCTTTTCTACTTTCAGAAAAACATTGTTCTTCTTATCTAAATCGTAATTTGAATAGTATTGTTTACTTAGATTCAAGATCCAATACATCGAATTCATTGTACCTAAACCTGCGTTAATCTGCCATTGGGGAATTTCAACATCCGAAGATTGATTAATTTGAGCAGATACGCTTCCATTAAATAGCAGTATGAAAGCCGCAATAGATACAATTCTTTTCATTGATTAAGTATTTAATGCAAGATTACAATGGAATGTTTCCGTGTTTCTTACGTGGATTTGATTTCACTTTGTTTTGCAATAATTCAAAGGCAGAAATCAATCGCTCGCGTGTTTCTTCTGGGAAAATCACTTCATCCACAAATCCTCTAGCTGCTGCCCGATACGGATTGGCAAACAAATCGCTGTATTCCTTTTCCTTTTCTTTCCATGCTTGTTCTCTATTGGTTGCCGAATCGATATCTTTTTTAAAGATAATTTCCGCAGCTCCCTTCGCCCCCATTACCGCAATTTCAGCAGTAGGCCAGGCAAAATTCATATCTGCGCCAATATGCTTGGAATTCATTACATCATAGGCTCCACCGTATGCTTTTCTTGTTATTACCGTAATCCTCGGAACAGTTGCCTCACTAAATGCATAAAGCAATTTCGCTCCGTTTGTAATAATCGCATTCCATTCTTGATCGGTACCTGGTAAAAATCCTGGAACATCTTCAAACACCAATAAAGGAATATTAAAAGCATCACAGAACCTTACAAATCGTGCACCTTTTTGACTGCTATGAACATCCAAAACTCCGGCTAAAAACGCAGGTTGATTGGCGACAATACCAATTGATCTTCCAGCTAATCGTGCAAACCCAACAACTATATTTTCTGCAAAATTCTTGTGTACCTCAAAAAATGATTGATCATCAACAACATGATTAATTACATCTTTAATATCATAGGGCTGATTTGGGTTTTCCGGAACAATATTCATTAAACCTGGACGTGATTCGTTACCGCCATGATATGGCAAAGATGGTGCTCGTTCCTCACAGTTTTGGGGAACATAGCCCATCAATTGACGGATAGATTGAATACAAGCTACTTCATTGGGCGATGTGAAATGAGCAACACCGCTTTTTGAACCATGCACCGAAGCACCACCTAATTGTTCAGATGATACATCTTCATTTGTAACCGTTTTTACTACATTTGGGCCTGTTACAAACATGTAACTGGTATTTTCAACCATATAAATAAAATCCGTTAACGCCGGAGAATATACAGCACCACCGGCACAAGGGCCCATAATTGCAGAAATTTGTGGCACTACACCACTTGATTGAACATTCTTATAGAAAATATCCGCGTATCCACCCAATGATACTACCCCTTCTTGAATTCTTGCTCCTCCAGAATCATTTAGGCCGATTACCGGTGCACCATTCTGAACAGCTAAGTCCATTACCTTACAAATTTTCTCAGCATGTGTTTCACTCAATGAACCACCAAATACTGTAAAATCCTGTGAAAAAACATAAACAAATCTTCCATTGATTTTGCCGTATCCTGTTACAACTCCATCACCTAGAATTTGTTGTTTTTCCATTCCAAAATCATTAGAACGATGTGTTACAAAAGCATCAATCTCATGAAATGTACCTTCATCCAATAACAAAGAAATTCTTTCACGTGCAGTGAGTTTACCTTTTTTATGTTGTGCTTCTACTCGCGCAGCACCGCCACCTAACAAAGATTCTTCTCTTTTTTGTTGCAATAGATCTCTTCTGTTTTCCATCAACGCAAAAATAACAATAATCCTTGTGTTTCAGGGAATATTCCGTTGTGAATTTAAGGAAATAAAAAAAGGCCCGATTACACGGGCCTTTTCGATTTTTATCAATTAAAATTCTATTTATCTGAAGAAAATGCGCCTATGTCAAACAACAATGAAAAACGCATTTGATTTTGCAAAGGATGACGACTTGCAAAAGGTATCAAATATGCAGCATCAATAGTTAATGTTTGGTATTTAATACCAAATCCAACTGTTGCATATTGTCTACCACCTTTTTGTTTTGCTTCATAAAATACACCCGCCCTTCCAACAAATTGATCATTATAGGTGTACTCTACTCCTCCACCCATCATTATTTCATTCAATTCCTCTTTAACACCACCAGGAGCATCATAAAAAGATTGAACCATTCCTTGCACAACACCTACGTTGGGATCCATTCCTGCTAACAATACCTTTTCTCCATTGGCTGAAATTGAATCACCTCCATTAAACTTTTGCAAGTAATAAGGTCTTGTTGGCACCAACAACTTGTTGATATCAGCATAAACACTAATTTTATTGTATTCATCAATTTCAGTTGAGTAACCTACCCCTAACTTTAAATTTGTTGGTAAGAAATCCATTTTTTCTTTGGACGAATAGGTCATTTTAGAACCTACATTCTGAATATTTAAACCAACCTTTAACTTATCATACTTTGGACCATTCTTAATTTCAGTTTTATAGGTAAAATTCACATCACCAGCTCCACCAATGGCTGCTTTATAATCGATTCCACCAATGGCTCTATTTCCAGTAAGATTTGAATAAATAAAACGTAAATCAACTCCCCACGAGAAATTTTTATTCAACTTGATTGCACAACCTCCATCAAATGCGAACTCGTTTGGATTAAAATTACCTGTAGCATTGCCATCTACATCCGTAAACTGAATATTACCCAAAGAAAAATATCTAAATGATCCACCTACAGCAATATTGTCGCCCAACTTACCATAACCACTCAAATAACTAAAACCCACATCATCAACCAATTGTCTCAACCATGGCGCATAAGAAAGTGAAAAACCACTTTTCTTGTTTGCAAAAACCAGATTAGACATATTCCAAGAAACGCTATTAGCATCAGGGCTGAACAACGCAACACCTGCATCGCCCATTGCCGCAGATCTACTGTCTGGAGTAATCGTTAAAAAGGGAACCATGGTAGTGATTGCATTTACCTCACCAGCCAATTTACCCGTTAAATCTTTCATACTTACTACTTGATTTTGGGCTTTAGCTGAATTAGCGGTAAATAAAATCGCCATTCCTAAAGAGAAATAAACTTTTATTTTCATGTTCACAATGGGCAAAAATAAACCTTTGATAGAATGCATCCTAATGAAAAATTACAAGAGTGTAGAAATTAAACGCAAAAATCGCAAAATCATTGTGTGCAAATGATTTTACCAGCGCATTTTGATGTTAACCCATCCAATGTTCTAGCAGAAATTTGATATAGGTAAATGCCTGGAGTTAAATTATGAGAAATTGAAACCTCTCCACCTGATTCTACCTCATTTCTTAAATCAATTTGAATCTTACTCACAGCAAATGCCGCTTCAATATATTTACTTCCTTTCACAACAATATTGCCAGCCACATCGCTAATCTGCCAATCCAAATTTAAATCTTCTCCTGGCAATGTTTGCTCAATCCACAGTTTTGTATTTTGTTGAAACGGATTTGGGCTAGCACCATGATTTTCAATCTTAAAGCTTCGAGCAGGAACCACAATTCCAAATGTTGAACCATCGCCATAATTATTGTAAATATCCCATACTTTGCATGTAAATGTGTGTTTTCCTGGCGATAAATTGTTCAGTGGTACGCGTAGAATTCCACTTCTAAATGAATTTACATCGTATTGAAAATATTGATTCACAATCATGGTTATTTCTGCCTCAGTATTTTCATCAATGATTAAAACCATATCTCTTCCAATCCCAGCACCGGTGGCATTAATTCCATTTTCATCATAAATACGAGCAACAAAATCTACATTTTTTGCCACTGATCCACCAGCTCTAAAGGTAGTATCATGCAAAAATGCGCGTACTTCCGGACCGATCGTATCCGCTTTATTTAATTTTTCACTTCCGCCAAGTAAGAAATTATAAGCACCCGATGCATCAGTTTCCCCATTGTGTGCGTAAAACATCGCCCTGGCCTCACCCACATTATAACTAATATCTTTGGGGATTGAAAAAACCAATGTCCAATCGCCATTTACAACTGAAATCTGCCCATTATACAAAATGGTAGACAAATCCTTGAATTCCACCGTTGAGCCATTTCCATCATTACCCAATGTGTACTGGCTTTTGGGTTTATCAAAAATTTTGGCCCAAAGCGTGCCATTAAAATTAACAAATTTCCCTTTTAATCGCTCATCGATATGCCCCTTCATGGTTACCACTGAAAAGGCCTTTAATGTGTCTGCAAAAAATTGAGCATCTTTGGCTTGCACCGAATCAACTTTAATAAAATGATTAGGAAATGCCAACTTCATACTCGCATCGCCCAATAATGCGAATTTTTTATCATCGTCTGTCTTATCCGGGCGATTTTTCAACTTCTGAAAAACATCACCAACCGTTGGCACCGACTCATTAGGCGCAGGAAAACCGTATTTCGTCCAAAAAGATCGATTGATCAATGAATTTGAACTCACATATACCAATCGAGTTGTAGTTAATGATGCAATAGCGCCGCCGTTTGGATTCAAGACCGCCAATTCTCCGGCACTTTGAAATTTGGGATCATCGTATTTGGTAAACTCACAAGTAGCAGTAAAAAGCACAGGCATTGTGTAAGGATTGGACCAAGACTTAATGGTTGGAATATCTAAAAAAGCTTCCTGTCCCCAGCCTCTTTCGCCACCGTGACCTTGATAATTAATAAACAAAGAACCCTCGTTAAAAGTACGATTAATTGCCGCTGTAACATCGGGATAACGTTCACTATTTCCATTCATTACTTGCTTATACGCATCGGCATAAATTTTATTCACCTTAATGGCGGGATTGTTCTTGTATAGATAATCTGCATATTCTTCACTTTGATAAATGAATTCTGTTTCATAAATCTTATCTACATCGTCACTAGTAAATGTAACTTGAGAACGCCAAGGACCAAACGATTTTGGACTATCATAGCGCTTCAACTTTTCAACAAATGCATTGGCATCTTCCAATGTTCTAGCGGGAATTCTACCAACTGCCACGCCCAATTTATTCTTTTGGGTAATTTCAGGATCGCCCTGCCCTGCATCTAAATATCCGATATACTCATCCAAGCAGAAGATTGCCGCAGGACTTTGTCCATAAGATTGATACATTGGAACATAATTGGTATTAGATGGAGTGCGATCGAGCATATCATGAGAAGCCGCGCCAATAATCGTTACATACTTCAATTCATTGCCGTTTGCAATGCTACTTTGCTTTGCCCATCGAATAAAATTGCGGATGGCCATAACATCTTGTTGACCCGCCGAGAATGCGTTATAAATTTCTACGGGCGATACGATGGCAACTTTCAACTGATCATGCGCAGTTCTATGTTCCTTTAATTTTGCAGCTGCCTCTATAAAATCTGGATGACTAATAATAATCAATTGTGCATTTCCGGCTAACTCAATATTGGATGAAGCTTTAATATTGCCGTCAAAATTTGGTAGGAACGCATCATTGGGATGAAATGCAATGATGGTGTTGCTTGATATTGAGTCAATTGCAGTAGCTAACAAATCACTTCCTACTTTTTCTGCAAACAAACCGCAGGGTTGATAAACATTTCCAACAGACCAAATAAATGGAGTTTGCGAACCACTTAACTGAAATTTAAATTCTACAATATCCAGCGAATTCCCCCAATTCCAATTGCGATAAACAATTTGTTTACCTTGGTAGGTTAGCCCCTTTTCAGCAAACCACTCAAAAAAATCTAAGTAGGCAGCTGATTTAGTATTCGGGCGATTTAATTGCAATTTGCATTGAATCATACCCGATAAATTGTTCAGCTTGTAAATCTTTGAAACGTAATTGTATTTATCATAAGATCCAATTGGAATCGGATTAACGGTATAGCGATAATTTACACCATTTACCGTTGTAATTAAACTACCTGAATCTTCCTCTAATGCCCAGGCCGTATTAACGCGCAATATAGCCGAATCTACATCCAGTGGAATGGCTATTTGAAATGTGCGATTGGTGGTTTCATTGCCTAGTTTTTCACCTAGCCAAACCCTTCCCATATCATTGAGATTCACAATATCAGAATCGTGAAATCCGCCTATGTAACCTGAACTTCGTTTTTCTTGAACATTAAAAGTTGGCTTGATGGCATTTGTAATGCGTTTTCCTGCAACTAAAGTTTCACCTATTATATAGGTAGAATTTTTGGCATATGGATTTGAATAATGTGTTATAGTGTTGAATGTATTCTCCATATCCTTAGCGGCGGTGGCATAAAACAAAATATAATCGCCCGAATTCCATTGATTATCCGATCCTTTTTCAACCCAAATACTGATTTCAGGTGCTCGATCTAAAATTTCCTGCGAGTTGATTGATGAAATTTGTTCGCCTTGAACCCCGAATAAATGAAGATTATCAATGTTACTCACATTCAAACCCCAATTTTTCAAATCCTGATAATTGATTTTATAAATGCCGGATTGGGCGATAGAAATCTTTGCCCAATTGCTCGTTGACATCCAACTTTGAGCAAATCCCTGCTTTGCAATAGAGCATGAACAAAGGAAAAAGAATATCCAATGTTTCAATTTTGATGTATATGCAAATTTTTTTAACACCATTGTTAGTTTCAAAATCTTTGTTAAATTTACGTAAAACCCTTGGATTTATTGTAACTGTTTACAAAACTCTGACAA
>JAGKXC010000036.1 GCA_021151535.1 Sphingobacteriia bacterium
CCTACTTTTGGCGGGATTAACTTAGAAGATATCAAGGCTCCTGAAAGTTTTGAAATTGAAGAGCGCTTAAAAGAGGAATTGAATATTCCCATTATGCACGATGATCAACACGGTACGGCTATCATTAGTGGTGCAGGTTTGATCAACGCACTGCGCATCGTAAATAAGAATATTGAAGAGGTACGTTTGGTGGTGAATGGAGCAGGCGCAAGTGCCATTGCTTGTACCAAATTGTTTGTGAGTTTGGGTGCCAAAAAAGAAAACATCGTTATGTTGGATTCTAAAGGCGTACTAAAAGCTTCTCGTACCGATTTAGATAAATACAAAGCACAATTTGCTACCCAGCGCGATATCACCACTTTGGAAGAATCGTTGGTAAATGCCGATGTTTTTGTGGGGTTGAGCAAAGGAAATATTTTATCGCAGGAAATGATTCGCTCAATGGCTGAAAACCCTATCGTTTTTGCCATGGCCAATCCTGATCCTGAGATTGATTATAATTTGGCGGTAGCCGCTCGCCCTGATATCATCATGGCAACCGGTAGATCGGATTTCCCCAACCAGGTGAATAACGTTTTGGGATTCCCATTCATTTTCCGCGGTGCATTGGATGTAAAAGCCACTGCCATCAACGAAGAGATGAAGTTGGCTGCGGTAAGAGCCATCGCCGATTTGGCTATGGAACCGGTTCCAGAAGCTGTTATGATGGCTTACAATGAAAGAAATCTATCATTCGGTAGAAATTATTTCATTCCAAAGCCTTTGGATCCTCGTTTGTTGACTACTGTTGCCCCAGCCGTTGCGAAAGCTGCGATGGATAGCGGAGTAGCACGTTCTCCAATTACGGATTGGGAAGAATACAAAACCGAATTGAGAAAACGTTTGGGAATCGATAACGATTTTGTAAATCGTTTGATGATCAAAGCCAGAACAGCGCCAAAACGTGTGGTATTCTCAGAAGCAGATAACGTAAGCATTCTTCGTGCGGCACAAATGGCAGCTAGTGAAGGGATTTGTAAGCCTATTTTGTTGGGTAAACCAGAGGTTATCGAAAAGTTAATGGAGGAAAATCACATCGCCATACCCAATGCAGAAGTGATTGATCCAAGAAGAGATGAGGATCACAGAAAAATCTTTGGAGAGCAGCATTATCAGCGCAGAGCACGCAAAGGATTAACCCAATATGAGGCAGAATATCAGATGCGTAATAGAAATTATTACGGGGCGATGATGGTTGAACAAGGGTTAGCCGATGCCTTTATTTCTGGTTTATCGCGAAATTATCCCATTGCACTACGCCCAGCGTTAGAGGTAATTGGCACTGCAGATTCCAAAACCCGATTGGCTGGTATGCATATCATGATGACCAAATCAGGTCCGATGTTCTTTGCCGATACCACCGTAAACATTGAATATTCCGTTGATACATATGTTGATTTGGTGAAAATGGTTTATAACCGCATCAAATCTTTCCAAATGGAGCCGCGAATTGCCTTGATTTCTTATTCTAATTTTGGCAGTTCTCATGGTCAGTATCCCGATATGGTAAGAGAAGCTGTTGCGCGTTTGCACAAGGAAAATCCTGAAATTTGTGTAGATGGTGAAATGCAGCCAATTTTTGCCATCGATGGCAAGTTGCGTCATAAGCAATATCCTTTCAATAAGTTGGGCGATAGATCTGCTAATGCGTTTATTTTCAGTAATTTGAGTACTGGAAATGCGGCGTATCAGTTGATGCGCGGAATGGGAATGGCAGATGCGATTGGACCTGTATTATTGGGCTTCAAAAAGAGCGTTCATATTCTTCACCACAGTTCTACTGTGAGAGAAATCGTGAACATGACAGCTTTGGCTGTTTGCGAAGCGCAAGACAAAGAAAACTTGTAGAAATTCCTCGAATATGCAGCCGCTAACGTCGAATAGCCAACATCGCCCGGAAAACAAAAAAGCTGTTTCCATGGGTGATGAAGACATTCACGTGTTGGTGGTTTCATTCGGCAGCAAAGAATATTATCAAAGTGTGGCGGTTCGGTATGAAGTACTGAGAAAGCCGCTGCAGTTGAGTTTTGATCCTGAGCAATTGGCACAGGAAGGTTCTGATTTGCATGTTGTGGCATTTGATGGAGATAAAGCTATTGGTACATTGATTTTATCGCCACATGGCGATATGGTTAAAATGCGACAAGTAGCGGTATTGGATGCTTACCAAAACAGGGGAGTTGGGGCGCAAATGGTGGAAGTAGCTGAAACGGTTTCCCGCGATTTGGAGATGAAATCTATGGTATTGCATGCGCGCAAAACGGCCGTGCCATTTTACTTGAAATTGAATTACCAAATGGAAGGCGATGAGTTTTTGGAGGTTGGAATTCCACACTTTCGGATGTTTAAAGACCTGTAAAGGGCAGTTATAACATCCTGATAATTGGTTATCTTTGCATTTCTACATACATGGAAGCGTTAATTACAGCCACTCAATTCTTATTAGCATTATCGATTTTAATCATTTTACACGAATGCGGACATTTCTGGGCCGCCCGTGCATTTGGTATTCGCGTTGAGAAATTCTTCTTGTTTTTTGATGCCTGGGGATTCAAATTTTTTAGCTTTAAAAAGGGCGATACCGAATACGGAATTGGATGGTTGCCCATGGGCGGTTATGTGAAAATTGCCGGAATGGTGGATGAGAGTTTAGATAAAGATCAACTTAATTCTGAGCCGCAACCTTGGGAATTTAGAAGCAAGCCGGCTTGGCAACGATTGATCGTGATGATTGGCGGTGTTTTGGTGAACCTAATTTTGGGTATCATCATCACCACGGTTGTAACGTACACCCAAGGTGATCGCTATATTCCCAATGATAAAATTAACGAATTAGGCGGAATTTATGCCAGCCCTATGGCAAGAGAATTCGGTTTTAAAACGGGCGATAAAATCTTGAAATTGAACGGTAAAACCGTTGATAATTTGAGTGAAGAATTTGGTTCTGCTACGTTCTTAACTGCTTCTAACAAGGTGGTTGAATTACAAAGGGATTCTCAAATTATTGAGTTGAAACTTCCTGTGAATATGGAAGATAAGTTGGGTAGCATGACGGATGAACAGAAGATGTATCCGTTGTTTGCACCAAGAATGGGTTTTGCCATTGAAACCGTTATGGCTGGTAGCAATGCTTCCAAGGCGGGTTTGAAAAAGAATGATCGCATTATTGCCATTGATTCCATTCAAACTTCTTCTTTCTTTGAATTTAGAGAAATGTTGCAACATTCTAAGAATAAGGCCATAAAACTTACTGTATTACGTGGCGATTCAGTAAAAATGGATACCATGAAGTTGGCAGCGCAAGTAACAGAAGATGGCACTTTGGGCTTTCAACCTAAGGATTTAGAATTAGAACAGTATGTTAAAGTAGTGAATTATACAGTGTTACAATCTGTGGTAATTGGCTCTGAAAAATCAATTGATTTGTTGGTGGGTACGGCTCAATCTTTGGGTAAAGTGGCCACTGGTAAAGTGAATGCTAAGAAATCTTTGGCAGGTCCTGTGGGTATCGCCCAAATGTTTGGAGGAGAATGGAATTGGTTGAAATTCTGGACCTTGACAGCTTTGTTGAGTTTGACTTTGGCGTTCATGAATATTTTGCCAATCCCGGCTTTGGATGGCGGACATGTGATGTTCCTATTATGGGAAATGATTACAGGTAAACCAGTTACAGAGAAGGTTTTGTACGTGGGTCAGATCATAGGTATGGTGTTTATTCTATCGTTGATGGCGTTTGCTTTTTGGGTAGATATTGCACGTGCATTGGGTTTCTAAGGATTAAGAATATTAACTGAATCGTTATTTGGCGATGAATCATTTCGAGGCTTTACAATTAACGCCATATTTTATATTGGATGGTACGGTGGTGAGGAAGGCATTTATTGCCATTCAAAAAACCGCGCATCCGGATTTTGGAGATGAATCGGATCTTTCGGAATTGGCGAATCAGGCCTTTGAGTTATTCAAAAAGAAAGAGGGGGTAGTGAGGGCATTTGTGTTAATGCATCGCCCTGAAAATGCATTGAATGCAAACCAATTGCCTTCAGATTTTTTGATGGAAATGATGGAGTTGAGCGATTTGATTGAGGAATCGGCGCACTTGGATGAAAGTCTGAAATCGCCCGAAAATAACGAAGCGGCGAAGGAATTGAAGCGATGGGAAACGGCATTGGAGCAGGAGTTAGTTAAATTACAATTGGAATTCCCTGAATCGAACTTACAGGTTCAAGAAAATTTGAAACAATTGCTGGATGCGTTAATTGTTTGGTACCAAAAAAGCCGTTATATAAACCGATTAACGAAAAATTTCATGGGTATTGAGGAGATGTAATTTCCTGCAACTATTTTTACCAAAGTTTTACATATGAACAACAAAACCATCATCAAAACGCATCAAGAAATTAAGTTGATGTTGCAACGCTTGAGCTATGAAATTGCTGAAAATTTTGTAGACAGTGAGGGTTTGTATTTGGTGGCTTTGAATACACGTGGATTGGCTATTGCCAACGAATTGAACCAAGATTTATGTCGCATTTTACCTCAATGTACCATCAGTTTGGGCAATGTGGATGTTTTGGGCGATGCACATTGGACTGGGGTGGCTCCGACGCAAATTGATTTAGATACACCGGTAATTATTGTTGACGATGTAATTCATTCTGGATCAACGGTAATGAAAGTTTTGGCCGAATTGTATGATTATGGTTTTCACAAAATCCAAACGGCATTTTTGGCAGAGCGTGAGCATAGGAATTTCCCTATTGCCGCAGATTTTGTTGGGATTTCTATCGCCACAACACTGCAGGAGCATGTTTATTTTGATAACACAGATCCGGGTAACCTAATATTGTTTTTGGAGTAATTTTCATATTTTTTTTTGAGGTATACAACGAAATGTTGTGTATGTTTATCTTTATAAGATAAAACTTTCCTAATTTTGGGATATTTCCATGCTGAAAAGGATATTTATAATTTTCTTTTTGGGGCTATTGCTCCTTCCCTTAAAGGGAACCCACATCGTGGGAGGGGAAATGAATTATACCTATCTCGGGAACAACGAATATTTGATTCGATTGGATTTATACATCGATTGTAAAAACGGCAGTGCCGATGCGATTTCTTCCGATGCAACGGCTTTTATTGGTTTATTTGATGGAAATACCGGAAACATGATAAGTGGTTTTCCGAGAGAGGTAGGTAGGAAAGGTCCTACGCGTGTAGTGAAAACCAATTACAATTGCATCGTTCAAGCTCCCAATGCCTGCGTTGATCAGTATTATTACGAATTTAAACTCACACTTCCTCCAAGAACTGGTGGTTATTATATTAGTTTTCAGCGCTGTTGTAGGAATGGGTCTATTACAAATTTGTCGAATCCTGGAGCTACAGGAGCAAATTATTGGACGCATATTCCCGATCCCAGAACGCTTTCTAATGGTCAGCCAAATAATTCTGCACGATTTAAAGAATTGCCACCAAACTTTTTGTGTACAAATACGCCATTAAAGTTTGATCATTCTGCCACTGATGCCGATGGCGATAGCTTGGTATATGAATTATTTCAACCCTTTTTAGGTGGAGATCAAAATGATCCAAGACCTGATAATACGCCAAATAACGGCTATTTGCAATCGCCCCCGTTTACAAATGTTTCTTATAATTCTCCTTATACTTGGCCGGTGCCAATAAATGGTAACCCGCCTTTAACCATTGATTCTAAAACGGGTTTTCTTACATTAACGCCTACTAGAGTTGGTCAGTTTGTGGTAGGGATTCTGGTGAAAGAATACCGCAATGGCAAACTGATTTCTTCTACGCGCAGAGATTATCAATTCAATGTGCAAAGTTGTGTAATCGATGTGGTGGCATCGTTCTTTGTTCCTAGTTTTATTTGCGGATATACTTATAAATTTCAAAATCAAAGCTCCAGTGCTCAGCGCTATCATTGGGATTTCGGATTTCCGGGTAGAACAGATGATACGTCTAATTCCAATAATCCCCAAGTTACATTTCCCGGCCCCGGATCCTACAAAGTAAGATTGTATGCTTATAAAAATAAGTGTTTAGATAGTTTTGTTGCGGTAATGAACATTGTTGAACCACAAATACCTAAATTACCTAAGGATACTACTATTTGTCCAGGTGGAGCAGTTTCAATGACATCCAGTGTTACCGGCGATGGCTATAAATGGAGTACGGGCGATACCTCCAAAAGCGTTAAAGTAAACAAAGCTGGATTGTATTGGCTGGAGGTTCGCGTGAAATCTTGTTTTTATAGGGATTCTATCCAAATCGCCATGGATAATTCACAAATTAATGGAACTGGGGATACGGTTTACTGCAGTAATTCTGCATTTACCAGAAAACTAACCGCAACCAACGGATGGGCAAAATACTTGTGGAATACGGGCGATACAACTGAAAATATTACCATCAATAAGGTGGGAAATTATTGGGTAAGGGCAACTTCTATTTACAAATGTGTTACCAGCGACACGCTATCGGTGAGTCAATATTCTCCGGTACAAGTGCAAATTGATGATACTACAGTTTGTAATGGTTTCCCAGTAACTTTTCAATCGCAAAAAACTTTAAATAACCCTGCTGTAACTACTCAGTGGAGCACAGGTGCAACAGGATATTTCTTTACTACAAAGAATCCAGGTTTATATTGGGCAGAGGTAACCATTGGAAAATGCTCTAAAAGAGATTCTTTTACGTTAAGTAATTTCCCAAACCAATTTAAGTTAGGAAGAGATTTGCGATTTTGTGAGAATATAGATACAATATTGACCATTGGATTAGCGGGAGCTACTCAAATTACTTGGAATAAAGAAATAACTGGAAGTTCTTATCACCTAACCAGTCCCGGCAAATTGGTGGTGGCGTTAACCAATATCTATGGTTGCAGAGAAACAGATTCCATCATGATTTATTTGTTTATGAATCCAAGTTTGAATTTGGGCTCAGATACAACACTTTGCTTGAGCGAAAATCCCATATTGGATGCAGGAGCAAATATGCGATCTTATATGTGGATGGATGGTAGCACGGATCGTTATAAAGTGGCTTATGATTCTGGTTTGTATTGGGTAAGGATTGTGGATCAAGAAGGCTGTAAAACGGTTGATAGTTTATATTTAAACAAACGCAAGGATTTATTCCCATCGCAAATTTGGATGCCGAATGCATTTACTCCCAATGATGATAATCGCAATGATTTATTTCCGTTGAATCAATATAAAGTGAAGGGCGCATTGTACGAGGTGAAGATCTTTGACCGGTGGGGAGGTAAAATAACGGAATTTAATTCTCCCGATTTGAATTGGGATGGAAAGATAAATGGAAACCCTGCTCCAGAAGGAGTTTATGTTTATACCGTACAGTGGATTGGTTGCGATAACCAAAAACACTTCATGTATGGCGATTTTACCTTAATGAGATAATCGAAGATTAGTTTTCTTCTTGGTTTTTG
The DNA here is from genome assembly GCA_021151535.1 of Sphingobacteriia bacterium. Classification (GTDB taxonomy): domain Bacteria; phylum Bacteroidota; class Bacteroidia; order NS11-12g; family UBA955; genus JAGKXC01. The sequence continues at coordinate 7,514 of JAGKXC010000036.1, forward strand.
TGATTGGTAACTCTGCGGATACCATTTTTCAATAAGCTAGAATTGAAGTTAATTACCAACCCCAATTTGTACTGGCCCAAACGCAGCATTTTAAGCATCTTTTGGATATGCGAATCAACTACATTGTCGCATGTTTCTATACAAACAATTAAGTTGTTTTCGATGAGTATATCTAATACATATCCGGATTCTAAAACGAGATTTTTATAATGAATGGGTAACTCTTTATTTATTTCACTGGTTAAACCATTTTGTTGCAATTCGTATTGCATACATTGTAGGTATATTTCTTTAGGCAAACCAGGGCCGAGGTTTTTATGTATATCAATGGCCATTCCAATTACCTGATGCGCCAATTCGTTTTCGTCTGTAACCATCATAAAGGTGCTAGAGACAAAGATATAAAAATCACATAGTTTTTTTACATAAAAATTGCAATTCTTTAGTTAAACATTAAAGAATGTTATTCAATGGATTAAATAATTAAATTCCTTATCGTTTATTTACAACGTATTTTTGTTGAAAAGAACTATGGCTCGCATACTGATAAAAAACGCCAACATTGTTACTGATAATAAAGTGTTTATGGGCGATGTGTTGATTGATAATCAAATCATTGAAAGGATAGATGCTTCTATTTCCGATAGTTCCGCTACCGTGGTAGAGGCCCATGGTAAATATCTAATTCCTGGAATCATTGATGATCAAGTGCATTTTAGGGAGCCAGGTTTGACACATAAAGCAGATATTTTCACTGAAAGTAGGGCGGCTTTGGCGGGTGGTGTTACTTCATTTATGGAAATGCCGAATGTAAATCCCCTTACTATTACGTTAAATTTGTTGGAACAAAAATATCAAATTGCAGAAAAGAATTCAGCTGTTAATTTTTCTTTTTATTAGGTGCTACAAACGATAATATTGAAGAAATTAAAAGAGTAAATCCTAAGAATGTTTGCGGAGTAAAAGTATTTATGGGGAGTTCTACTGGCGATATGTTAGTTGAAAAACAACGTGCTTTGGAGGAAATTTTTAGAGATTCTCCAACGCTTATCGCCACACATTGTGAATGTGAAACAAGGGTGAAGGATAGACAGAAGGATTTTTTAAATCAATATGGGGAGAATATGGATCCCGCCATGCATCCTGTAATTCGTGATGAAGTTGCTTGTTATTTATCATCTTCGCTCGCTGTTGAATTGGCCAAACGTTATCTATCTCGTTTGCATGTTTTGCATATCACAACAGCCCTTGAATTAGGCTTGTTTGAAAATCAGACACCACTAAAAGATAAAAAAATTACCGCCGAAGTTTGTGTGCATCACTTGCATTTTTCAGATGAAGATTATGCAACCAAGGGCAATTTGATCAAATGTAATCCGGCTGTAAAAACAGCAAAGGATAGGGAAGCTTTATGGAGTGGATTGGAATCAGGTTTGTTGGATGTAATTGCAACCGATCATGCGCCGCATACTTGGGAAGAGAAAATGCTGCCCACCGCCAAAAGTCCATCAGGTTTGCCGCTAGTTCAGCATTCATTGCAAATCATGATGCAGAAAGTGAAGGAAGGGAAGTTGAGTATTGAAACCATGGTAGAGAAAATGTGCCATAATCCCGCCATTTGTTATCAGGTAGAAAAGCGTGGATTTATCAGGGAAGGTTATGCCGCCGATTTGGTGTTGTTATCAAAATCGCCGTATACTGTAGAAAAATCCAACATTCTTTACAAATGCGGTTGGTCGCCATTTGAAAATGATACTTTTGATTATTCTATAGAGAAAGTTTGGGTGAATGGAAGCTTAGGATTTGATTCTAATATTGGCTTAACTGGCAATTTTGCAGGTCAGCGATTGTTGTTTGATCGCGATTAATACTAAATAAATTCCTTGCAGCTTCCAGCTTCCAATAACAACTTCAGTTGAATTGGATCTTATCTTCTTGAAAAGAAAGATTTAAAAACTTGTTCAATGGGTTGGGAAACATCGCAAGGATGATAAGAAATTCCAAGGTTTTGTAAATCGTCTTTGGTGGTTTGTAGCCATTTTGATTGCGATTTTTGGTAAACTTGCTGAAACTCCCCAGGTAATAATTTTAAGGATTCTCCTGTTTCTAAATCTATGAATTTTGTGGGTCGGTTATCCAATTGTAAATCTATTTCATCCTGGCGATGAAAGATGTGGAATAGCAGTACTTCGCATTTTTTAAACCTTAGCAATGCTAAGGCTTTCCAAAATTGTTCTTTTTCTGCTTGTTGGGTGTTTTCATCCCATAACAAATCAGAAAAAATCAGTACCATGCTTCTTTGATGAATTTGTATAGCCATCTCTTCCAACGGAATACTGGCAGATTCATGGTTTTGTTGGTTGTTTTTTACTTTGTTTTGCCAATTCCAAAAGGGCTCTAGTTGAGCGGAGAATTGATGCCAGTGAGCCAATGTACTTTTGCAATTTTGCTTAAAATAAAAGCCATTTTCATCGAATAATTGCAGCGAAAACGCATCTTTTTGATGTTGGAAAATCAACGATAGCGCCGCAGCCGCTAAGGATTCAAATTTGATTTTCCATGGAGAGTTTTGCGGGTAAAACATGCTTTTTGATGTATCTACCCAAAAATAGGAGCGGAGATTAGTTTCTTCGTTGAATTGCTTGACGTACTTTTTGTCTGTTCGTGCCAATAATTTCCAATCCAAATGTTTCACACTTTCACCCGGATTGTATGGTCTGTGTTCCGCAAATTCAACACTAAATCCATGAAATGGACTGTTATGCATGCCCGTAATAAAACCCTCTTTGGCCTTGCGAGCCAAAAATTCCAAATTGGAATAGGATTGTACTTCTTCAATTAACATAACGGTATAGACATAAAAAAAGGGGAGTTGGTATTCAACTCCCCTTTATATTTTCCTGAAATTATAATTGAGCCTCGATTTTAGAAGCAATCATTCCCTTTGGAACCGCTCCAACAATTTTGTCAACCACTTCGCCACCTTTGAAAATTAACAAAGTTGGGATGTTTCTTACGCCATAGTTCATCGCGATATCTGGATTCTCGTCTACGTTTACTTTTCCAATAACTGCTTTGCCTTCATATTCATGAGACAATTCTTCAACTACTGGTCCAATCATGCGGCAAGGACCGCACCATTCAGCCCAAAAATCTACCAATACAGGTTGGTTAGAGCTCAATACGGTTTCCTGAAAATTGCTGGTTGTGAAAGTTTGTGCCATTTTATTTAAAATAATTTAATTGATTACGAATTTACAAGTTTCCCAATTTTGAATGAAAAGGAATTATCCATAGTTCTTCACATTCCTAATTGTTTTTTCTTCATCTCAATTCCTGTTCCAAATAAAGCATAATCCATTTTGGCCGGATCTTCTGGTAAAATCGACTGCATTTTTGACGTTAATGACACACAATTCTGCCAATCTGCCACTTCTTTGTCTATTAATTTCAATTCCTTCGCTACCCGAATCACATGAACATCCAAAGGAAGATGCAAGTCTTTTGCATCTATTTGATTCCAAATACCAAAATCAACGGGCGATTTTTGCCTGACCATCCATCGTAAATACATGTTGATTCGTTTGCAAGCACTATTTTTTACAACACTAGAGACATGTTTTTCGGTTCTTTTGGGATGTTCGCCCAAAAAGAAATTGTTCCTAAAATTCCTCAAGTAAATCTGCATTCGATCGCCTGAATTAATAACTTCTTCTACGCTATCGCCCTGAATAAAAGCGTTTTCTAAAGAAGTATTCTCGCGATAAAATTCATGAAAAAAGGAGAGGAAGTAACCCAAGTCTTCCGGATTGAAAGTCCTGTGCACAAATTTCGCTAACTGCTTGTTTTGAAATTGAGTATGCCAATTTTCTACAAAATCATAGGGCGATTCACCCATAATCAAACGCAATTTCTCTGCGCTGTTAATGATGCTTTTTCTGGCGCCCCAACTTATGGTTGCCACAATAAAACCGAATATTTCAATATCCTTTGGATCTGAATAATGATGAACAACGCCTATGGGATCATCGGCGATAAAGCCTGAATTTTCGTAAAAATCAGCGCTTTCAAGCAGGAAATTGGCCAAAGATGGCTCAACTAACATGGATTAAACCAAATTTACCGCGTCTAGAGCTTTTGAAAGGTCTGCAACCAAATCGTCGATGTGCTCAATGCCCACACTCAAACGAATCAAACTGTCTTTCAAACCATTGGCTTCTCTTTCAGCTTTAGGGATCGATGCGTGCGTCATGGTAGCAGGATGACCTACCAAACTTTCAACTCCGCCCAAACTTTCTGCCAATGAGAACAATTGCGTAGCTTTTAAAAACTGCATAGCGGCTTCTACTGAATCACTTTTTAACGTGAAGCTAATCATACCACCAAAATCGTTCATTTGTTTTTTGGCAACTGCATGGTTGGTATGAGACTCAAAACCAGGCCAATATACTTCGCCTACTTTGGGGTGATTTTTTAACCAATGCGCGATCACCTTTCCGTTTTCGCAATGTCTTTGCATACGAATATGTAAAGTTTTTAATCCGCGTAAAACCAAGAAACAATCCATTGGGCCTGGAGTGGCTCCACATGAATTTTGAATGAATGCCAACTGATCTCTCAAAGTATCGCTTGATGTACACAAAACGCCCATTACCACATCTGAATGACCATTCAAATATTTGGTGGCTGAATGCATCACAATATCAGCACCCAAACTACCCGGTAGCTGCAAATACGGAGATGCAAAAGTGTTGTCGACAACAATGGTTGCCCCAACGCTTTTACCAATCGTTGCAACTGCTTCAATATCAATGATTCTTAATAATGGATTGGTAGGAGTTTCTACCCAAACCATTTTTGTGTTTCCATTAACCGCATTCTTTACTGCATCCAAATCCGCCATGTTTACGAATTTGAAGTTGATGCCATAAGGTTGGAAAATCTTTGTAAAAATTCTATAAGTACCTCCGTACAAATCGTTGGTAGCTACCACTTCATCGCCCGGTTTTAATAACTTCATGCATGCATCAATTGAGCCCATGCCGGTGCTGAAACACAAGCCATGTTTCATTCCTTCCAATGCCGCTAAATTCTTTTGAAGTACGTCGCGAGTAGGATTTTGTGTGCGTGCATATTCGTATCCTTTATGATCACCAGGCGCAGCTTGAACATAAGTGCTGGTTTGAAAAATAGGTGTCATGATTGCCCCTGTAGTTGGATCTGGTTCAATACCAGCATGCAATACAAGCGTTTCGATATTCTTTGTGCTCAATTCCATACACCAACGAAATTAAGCTTTCTTTGCTTAATCCGCTGAACAATCAATCCACAATCCGCTACAATTGTTGTAAAACACTATCAACAACCGCCGGGAAATGCGCACCCTCCAATTGATGGATCTTTTCAGCAACATCTGATGCCGTATCGCCATTTTCCACTTTACAAGAGAATTGGGCGATAATATTTCCTTCATCGTAATGTTCGTTTACCCAATGAACGGTTATGCCTGTTTCAGTTTCGCCCTGCGCAACTACAGCTTCATGTACGTGCATTCCATACATGCCTTTTCCACCAAATTTTGGTAACAATGCCGGATGCAAATTGATTACTTTACCCTTTGATTGGGCGATCAAGAAGTCTGGAAATTTCCATAAAAATCCAGCCAATACGATCAAATCGGCATTGTATTTACCCACCAATTCCAACATGGAATCACTGTTTTTCCAATGTTCACGGTTGAAAATCTCACATGGTATTCCTAATCTATCCGCTCTTTCAATCACCCCAGCATGAGCATTGTTGGTTAAAATGCCAACGATTTCCACTCTTCCTTCTCCGCGCAATTCTTTTTCCCGAAAGTAACGAACGATGTTCTCCGCATTGCTGCCACTACCACTGGCGAAAATTAAAATTCTGTAAGCCGACATTGGGTTGATTATAATGTTTTTGCAGATAAAACATAACGCGTTAATTCACGCATCATTTGGGTTCTAGGTTGATTGGGGGCAAATAAGAATCCATCTACAACAATGGTTCTATCATGGGCTTTATCTAAAATGTATTGGCGAATAAATGGCCCTCTACGGGTAGTATTTAACTCCGAATACCAACCTTGCAACACCAATCTTTCTTCAGAGTTCTTTACTATTTTTATAGGGAAGGAGCCACTTCGGGTTACTTCAACCCAGCCACCTTCTTCGTTTCGTAACCATCTTTTAGTGGTTTTATTTCTTTCTGCTACCAACGAATCTAAAGTCCAATTTCTAGGATCAAAAAACGGTTTTATTTGGATGAGGATATTGGAATGGGATTGGGGCGATTCGTTTCTGAACCATAGTATTTTTCCTTCTTCATCGCTTTTTTCCATTGCCATATTAAAATTATAAGCAAGTGGAACATCGATGCTGTATTTATCGTTAAGCGTGGTTTTAACCAAACTATCTCGAAAACTAGATTCTCCCATTAAACTTCGGCAACTTTGTGAAAATTCTAATTTCAAAAGTTGATCTTCTAGTTGTTTGCCAATTGAATTAATTTCAGCGGCACAATTTTTTCCTTCACATGGGAATTCTACCACCAGTTGATTTTTACACCATACATCTTCATACACCAAAATAGTTTTGGAGGTTTGTGTAGTTGAATTGCTTAAAACGATAGTTTTTGCGGGAGTTTGACTGTGTAATTTTTCAATTATTTCCGCAGCCTCACTGCTTAATTTTTTGCCTTTTTCCTCAGTATAAACCAATATGAATGGTGAATTCTGTTGGTTTAATACCACATTGCCAGTTGCTTCCATGGATTCAACAAACGATTTCGGCTCAACCACATCGTAAATGAATAATGGATCGTAAGGATTGCTGAGTTCTGGCTTTTCGTAAGTGTAAAGAAGACTGTCTACTTGCCACAATGTGTTCATATAAGCATTGAGCACCGGCGATTCTGTTTCGCTGTGTTCCGTAGCGTCAATTACCAATATTTTACCTGCTTCGGCATTGGCAAACCCATCGGGATTGTTGTTTTTATTTTTGTTACAAGAAGAAAATACAATTGCAATTCCTGCAATAATTTGAAATAATCGGAAATTACGAATGAACATAGTTATTACCAATGATGAAAAAAATAAAGTAAAAGCAGAGAGGCAATTAACAAACTTTTGGTATCATCGCTTTTTGCGAATAACCAATTTTTGACCTGCTCGCAATCGATCGGAACGCAAGTTATTCCAAGATTTTATTTGAGCCACAGTTACTCCATGTTTTCTGGCGATGTAGGAAAGTGTTTGTCCACTTTTTACCGTGTGAATCGTTTTATAACTTCCTACAGCTGGTTTGTGTGCCGCTGCATTTGAACTTGAAGTATTGTATCGCGTTGCAGAGGTAGTTGTAGGGTAGCCTGTGTATTGATAGCGCGCATAGCTGTAAGCGCTATCTGAAGTTCTGATGAACGACATACTGGCTTGGTATGGCAATAAGATTACGCTATTTGTAGCCAATCCAGCATTGCCATTCAATAGTTCTTGGTTTAATTTAATTACTTGAGCATCAGTGCCTAAGTACTGAGAAATCTTCTGAATATGCAATGTTGAATCAATTCTGGTAGGAGCTAAAACTTCACTTTGCATGTTGTGTAGCAAGTTTTGTCCTTTCTCAGTGAAATTCAATATGTAGGCTACAGCGATGAATTTTGGAACATAGTTTTGGGTTTCTTGCGGCAAGAATCGTAAGATCTCCCAGAAATCGGTTTTTCCACCGCTTCGGTTTATGGCTTTTTTGATGTTTCCAGGACCACAATTATAAGAGGCAATAGACATTAACCAATTGTTAAACAATGATTGAGAATTGATAAAGTATTCGCAAGCCTTTTCAGTAGAAGTGATGATGCTCTTTCTTTCATCTACGGGAAATCCAACACGCATTCCCATTAATTTACCTGTGTAAGGCATGAATTGCCATAATCCTGTAGCTCCACACCATGAAACAGCACTGGGGTTTAAGTTGGATTCGATAACTGAAACATATTTTAATTCAGTTGGTAAGTTGTAACGATCAAGAATTTCCTCAAAAATGGGGAAGTAAGTTTTCATTCTCTCGTGCAACATGTTGAAGTATTCATCGCCATAACTTAAAAAATAGCGAATGTGTTTTTCAACCATGGGATGATATTCAAAAGGAATTGTGCTACCCAATAATTGCATTTTTCTTTCGAAATCTGCTCCATTTCTGTACATGGCATCCTCTGCTCCAGCGGGTGAATGACTAGGAATACTGCTGTACAATTGGTGGGTAAGACTATCAATTCTGTGAATGTTATTGTCGTTAACAGGATTAATAGGCGCTTGAGCGTAAGAAGCTCCCTCAGTTAAAAGGAACCCGATTGCCAACGTCCAGTGTAATAATCTCATATTTTACAAATATAACTGATTTTAAGGAGTTTTATTGTATGCAAATACTGCGCCAAAGCCTTATTGGGCTTGAGAATTGTGTATATTTGTAATAATTGCAAAAAAATATTTTTGAATTTGCGCTATGGGATTTAGAAAAATCAAAGAAATGTTCCTAAATTTATACATTGGTTGATATGTCGAAAAATCTAGCTGAATCAATGCCTGAGGGAATAGCAATGCCATTAGCAAAAGCACTGGCTGTAGAACATAAACATGGGAGTTTGTTTATTGGAATTCCAAAAGAAACTACATTTCAAGAAAATAGGGTTCCGCTTACGCCGGCGGCAGTGGCTTTTTTAACAGCCAATGGACATCAAATTCGCATTGAAACTGGTGCAGGGAGGAATGCCAATTTCGCTGATAATCAATACTCAGAAGCAGGTGCACAAATTGTTACTCAACCACAAGAAATTTATCAGTGCGATACCATTTTAAAAATTGATCCACCAACAGCCAAAGAAGTGGAGATGATGAAACCGGGTCAGTTGCTCATTTCGGCGTTGCAAATCGATCAGTTGGATCCAGTTTTGTTGCGTAAAATGATGGATAAAAAAATCAATGCACTCGCCTATGAATTCTTAGAAGATGATGGTGGAACGAGGCCAATAATTCGGGCAATGAGCGAAATAGCTGGTACTGCATCGATTCTCATCGCCGCGGAGTATCTAAATAATACCCATATCGGAAAAGGGGAGTTACTCGGCGGTTTTGCGGGTGTTCCTCCAACACAAGTGGTAGTAATTGGTGCCGGGGCAGTAGGCGAATTTGCTACCAAAGCAGCCTTGGGTTTAGGCGCCAATGTAAAAGTCTTCGATAACAATATGTATCGATTAAGACGTATTCAAAAATCATTTGGATTCCATTTATATACCAGCACATTACAACCCCAAGTTTTGGCCAATTGCTTGTCACATGCGGATGTGGTAATCGGTGCCCTTGCAGGTAAAACCGCCCGTTCGCCCATCGTTGTTACGGAAGAAATGGTAATGACTATGCGCCCAAATTCGGTAATGATCGACGTGGCCATAGATAGAGGAGGGAACTTTGAAACCAGCGAATTAACTAATCACGAAACGCCTGTTTTTAAAAAGCATGATGTGATCCATTATTGTGTTCCCAATATTGCATCGCGTGTTTCAAGAACCGCTTCCTATACCCTCAGTAATGTGTTTTCTCCCATGTTGGATGAAATGGCACAGATGGGCGGTTTTGCGGAGTTTGTTAAGATTAAACCTGGTGTAAGAAAAGGTACTTATTTATATCGTGGATCTTTAACCAACAGAAATTTGGCCGATAAATTTGGAATCAAATATCACGATATCGATTTGATGGCCGGTTTGTATTTGTAAAATTATTCCGCATTAACCACCTGAATGTGGTTGTGTTCGCCACCCAACAACCTTAAATGGTGTTCAACCCGCTCAGGATGTGTGTCGGTTACGATTATTTGACCAAATCCTTCACTGGCTACCAGTTCCATTAATGCATGCGCCCGCTGCTCATCAATCTTTTCAAAGATATCATCCAATAGCAAAATGGGTGTTTTGCCGGTTTTTTCTTGAAAATAGCGGAATTGGCTGATTTTCAATGCGATAACAAAAGATTTAATCTGGCCTTGTGAGCCAAATTTCTTCAACGGATTTTCATTTAAAGTAAACTCCCAATCGTCTTTGTGTACCCCGCCTGTGGTGCGCATCGCCATTACGTCGTTCCATTGGTTTTGCTTCAATAATTCTACAAAATTACATTCATTTAATGGCGATGAATACTGGAGACTTGGAGTTTCTTTTCCGCCACTTAAATGTTGGTAAATACGCTGAAAAATGGGGTTGATTTCTTCTGTGAATTTCTGGCGAAACGCATGAATAAAGCTGCCGCTTGGAATCAATTTGGCATGAAAACTTTCCAATAAATCAGGATCCTGCATTCGTCCTTGCCACTGTTTTAGTAATGCATTTCTTTGATCAATTACCTTCCGATAAACCATCAAATGATGGAGGTATTCGGTGCTTAACTGACATAAAATCATATCGAAAAATCGCCGTCTCTCTTCACTGGCACCTAGCACCAATTCAATATCGTACGGAGAAATCATTACCGTTTGTAAAAAACCAACGTGATCTGCAATGCGTTGGTAGGCTTTCCCATTTTTTTTGATGCTCTTTTTGCCTTGTTCAAATTGAATAAGAATTTCCGTAGGCTCATCTTCATTTTGAAGTTGTGCTTTGATGGTAAAGAAATTCTCATTGTGTAAAATCAATTGACTATCAATGCTATTGAAATAACTTTTTCCATTAGCGATGTAATGGATTGCATCCAAACAATTGGTTTTACCCACCCCGTTGCTGCCGCTGAGAATGTTTACACCATCTTGCAAATTCAATACAAGACTTCTGTGATTTTTAAAGTGAAACAGCTGGATTTTTTCAACAAACATAGGCGATACAACAAAGGTACAATTTCATTAAAACGAGTAACCCACAAGTTATCTCCACTGCTATTTTAAACATGAAGATTTTGTAAATTCGAAACCCTGCCTTATGCCAGTTTTTTCACATTTACACGTACACACTCAATACTCATTGCTCGATGGTGCGGCAAGTATTAAAAGCTTGGTTAAAAAAGCCAAAGCCGATGGTATGCCTGCCCTGGCAATCACTGATCATGGGAATATGTTTGGCGCGTTTGAATTTTATCAAGCCGTTACTTACGAAGGATTGATCCCTGTAATTGGATGTGAATTTTATGTGGTGGAAGATCGGTTTCAGAAAACGTTTACACAAGGCACTAAAGACAAGCGATACCATCAATTGTTGTTGGCAAAAAATCAGCAAGGTTATGCAAACTTGGCAAAGTTGTGTTCTTTGGGTTATTTGGATGGCTTGTATTCCAAATATCCTCGGGTTGATAAAGATTTGATTGAAAAGTACAGTGAAGGTTTGATAGCAACTACATGTTGTATAGGTGCGCAAGTGCCGCAAGCCATTTTGTGGAAGGGTGAAGAGGAGGCTGAAAAGGTGTTTTTGGAATGGCATCGAATTTTTGGCGATGATTACTATATTGAATTACAGCGACATAACTTAAAAAATATTGATGGTACTGGAATAGACCAAGAGGATATCAATCAAACCTTGATTAAATGGGGTAGAAAGTACAATGTTCCCATTATTGCTACCAATGATTCACATTACACCGATAAAAAAGATGCCAACGCACATGATATTTTGTTGTGCATCAACACGGGTGAATTTCAATCTACACCCAAAGCTACCAATGAAGAGGGTGGAAAAGGTTATCGATTTGCATTTCCTAACGATGAGTTTTTCTTTAAAACCCAGGCCGAAATGGCGGAGTTGTTTAAGGATATTCCAGAAGCGTTGGATAATACAAATCGATTAATCGACTCCATCACCCCGCCGAAATTAACCAGGGACATTGTGTTGCCGAATTTTGTGTTGCCCCAAGGGTTTGTGGATCAGAATGATTTCTTGAAACACTTAGCATATGAAGGTTGTCGTAAAAAATACGGCGGGGTGATACCAGCAAATGTTCAAGAAAGATTAGACTTTGAGCTCAATACCATTACCCAAAGTGGATTCGCGGGCTACTTCTTAATTGTGCAAGATTTTACCACCGCCGCCCGCGAAATGAATGTTTGGGTGGGGCCCGGTAGAGGTTCTGCAGCAGGTAGTTTGGTTGCCTATTGTTTGGGAATTACCAACGTAGATCCTGTAAAATATGATCTGCTTTTTGAGCGTTTCTTGAATCCTGAAAGGGTGAGTATGCCCGATGTGGATATTGACTTTGACGATGAGGGCCGAGACAAAGTAATCAACTATGT
>JAGKXC010000130.1 GCA_021151535.1 Sphingobacteriia bacterium
CGATAAAATTATAAAAATTATCATTGTATCGTATTCTTACTATAAAATTAATTGAGGATTATAACATTCCTAATATTATGGCAAATGATAAAAGTCATTTTTGATTCCAACCATTATCATAAGATTCGTTGAAAATTTATTAGAGTTTCGTAGGGTGCAATTAATCGCCCTAATTCATTTTTAAAATAGCAATCATGTTTGTCAAAAGAGCATTAACAATTTCACAGATTCAAGTACAATTAGAAATATTGTATTATCCAAATATTCGCGACATGATTCAAAAACTCAGTATATATTCAATCGTTTTGGTAGCTGGTGATGATGATGAATTGCAATTTTTAGATACACTTTCTTATTTACGAGAAGAGTTGATTTTGTTGGAAAAATGGGAAATGCAAGTGCTTTTTCCAAAGTTGCTATCTAGGTATATAAGTGGCCGAGAAAATCTTGATGAAGATAATCATGTGTCGATTCAAACGGCCTATAAATTTGTTCGGGTAAAACGAGCCAGGGTTTTTAAATTGACTCAAAACCTAAGAGTAATGTGTAACGATTTTGTTGCAGATTTTCAGTGGTCTGAGACAAAGCGCAAGTGTTGCGAAGGTCTTTTCGCTTTTTATGAGTCAATATTACATTACATGAATTTTGAAGAACTTACCATATCGCCAGAAATATATAAGTTGTTAAATCAAGATTTAAATAACAAAGTAAGTGATGGATATTAAAAATAGCTCCGTTGCATCTTCTTCCAAAAGCGCTAATAGTCAAATGGTTGTAGATTGCTTTCACTGTGGTGTGAAAACCAAAAATCCGATTCAATTTGCCAATCACTCATTTTGCTGTAACGGTTGTAAAAATGTTTATTCAATCCTGCAACAAAACGATTTATGTCAGTATTACGACTTAAATGAAAATCCCGGAAATACAATCGACACCAATGAAGCATTGAAGTATAAGTTCAATTTTTTAGAAGATGAAAAATTGCTATCTGAACTAATGAGTTTCAAGAATGACGAGATCTCCAAATTGAATTTTTATTTGCCCCAAATTCATTGTAGTTCTTGCCTTTACTTGCTAGAAAATCTCCATCAGATTCATAAAGGAGTAGTTGCAGCGCAATTACAATTTACCCAAAAAGAATTATCCGTTACATTTAAACATAAAGAGATCTCTGCAAAGGATGTAGCCATTTTGCTTTCAAATTTAGGCTATGAGCCCTACTTTAGTTTAGGCGATTTATTAAATAAAAAACAAGTAAAACCCAGTAATAATAAACGTTTATACCGCTTAGGTGTAGCGGGGTTCGCGTTTAGTAACATCATGTTACTTTCATTTCCTGAGTATTTCGATTGGGGTAAAGATTTAGATGGTTTATCAATTTATTTTCAATGGTTCAACCTGATTTTAGCTTTGCCGGTGGTACTGTATAGTGCACAAGAGTTCTATTCATTGGCTTGGGGAGGCCTGAAAAAACGCTTCCTAAATATTGATTTACCCATAGTTCTAGCTTTGTTTATCACTTTTGGCAGGAGTTTGTATGAAATGTTCACTCATTCCGGACCCGGTTATTTTGATTCACTTACTGGTATTGTCTTTTTTATGTTGTTAGGGCGATACTTGCAAGATAAAACATACGAAAGTTTATCATTCTCAAGAGATTATACTTCCTATTTTCCGCTTTCAGCACACGTTTGGAAAGAAGGTAAAGAAAAAGAAGTAATGTTAAATGATATTCAAGCTGGCGATGAATTAGTGATTCATGATCAGGAAATTATTCCAACAGACGGACAATTAGCAGACGGAACTGCGGTGATTGATTACAGTTTTGTTACGGGTGAGGCAAGGCCTATACAAGTTAAGCAAGGTGAGTGGGTTTATGCAGGAGGTAGACAATTAGAAGGCAGTATACGTGTATTGGCTCAAAAATCAGTTTCACAAGGTTATTTAGTGAGTTTGTGGAATCAATCCAATGAAAACAAAGAATACGATGTGCCAGTAGAGTCAGACGAAAATCACTACATACACATTGCATCTCAATGGTTTACCGTGGCATTGTTCACTATAGCAATCGCTGGCTCAATTTATTGGGCTATTGCTGATGCAACCAAAATTTGGCATGTGTTAACATCTGTACTTATTGTTGCCTGTCCATGTGCACTTTTGTTAAGTGTAACATTTACCAATGGGCATATTCTGTCTGCTCTTGCTAGAAAAGGATTGTTTGTGAAAAATGCGAAATCACTAGAAAGATGGAGAAATGTAACAGTAGGCGTTTTTGACAAAACAGGTACATTAACTGAAATGCATCGCCCGGAAATTGAATATGTTGGCAAAGAATTAACAGCAGATCATTTGGATGTAATCGCAGCGGTTTCAAAACAAAGTATTCATCCTTATGCTAGAGCGATTTCAAAATTCTTAGATAGACCTCAAGTTGCAATTGAAAATGTAAGAAATATTACTGGAAAAGGTGTATCTGCAATATACGATGGAATGCTGATAAATATGGGAAGTAGAGACTTCGTTGGGTTGAGTAGTTTGGAAGTTTCTCAATTTGGGGCTTTGCATGCAACAAATACCGACCTACTGGTAGGTGGGGAAGTATGGATAAAATGGGGTAGTGTTGTATTTGGTAAATTTATCGTAAAAAGCCGATATAGAAACAACTTAAAGCCAATGTTTGAGAAGTTTCGAACAAAATTAAGTTTAGCCGTAATTAGCGGTGATAATGACACTGAAAAGGCGATTATAGAAAAGGTTTTGCCATCTAAAGTTCCAGTTGTTTTTAATGTAAAACCGATTGAAAAACAACGTTATGTTCAAGACCTTCAAGTAAATGGCCAAAAAGTAATGATGGTGGGTGATGGGCTTAATGATGCTGGCGCTTTGAATCAAGCGGATTTTAGTATATCCATTACTGAAAATGTAGGTTTGTTTTCGCCTGGCTGCGATGCCATCATGTTGGGTGATTCTTTGCCTAAATTATTTGATTACTGGCGATTGGCTCATAGGGCCCGTAAAATTATATGGTGGAGTTTTGCTATTAGCATTGCATATAATATTGTGGGTTTATCCTTTGCTTTATCGGGGCAGTTAAATCCATTGATTGCGGCCATTCTTATGCCTGTAAGTTCAATTACTATTGTAACATTCACATATCTGACATCCAATTGGGGGTATTGGAAAAAAGAAATAAGGTAAAATTCACAAAAACAATAATTTGTATTGAAAGCCAATAGGTTATAAGTAATTAATGTTGAAAAATGACAAAAGTCATGTCATGGCTTGAGTCATGTCATTTTTCAATGAATTGAATTTATAGAATTTTGGACAGTGAATTAAAATCTAATAGATGAAAGTGATACTTTTTTTAATGGCATGTAGTATTCTGGTAGCCGGAGGATTCTTGGTTGCTTATTTATGGAGTGTGAAATCTGGCCAGTACAATGATTTAGAAGCTGATTCTTTTAGGATTTTACATGATTCAAAACCCAAATCAACTCAAAAAACAACTAACAATTAATACAGTACTATCATGCAGATGGAACGTTTTTCGTATGACAACAAGGTAGTAAAATGGTTTGCTTATGCAACCGTTTTATGGGGAGTTGTCGGCTTTTTAGCTGGTTTACTGATTGCCCTGCAATTGGCTTTTCCTGTTCTTAACTTTGACTGGGCACCAACTACTTTTGGTAGAATGAGACCCGTTCACACCAATGCGGTAATTTTCGCATTTGTGGGTAATGGCATCTTTATGGGTGTTTATTATTCATTGCAACGTTTGTGTAAAGCAAGAATGTTTAGCGACCTATTAAGTAAAATTCACTTTTGGGGATGGCAATTAATTATTGTTTTTGGGGCATTAACTTTATGGATGGGTTATACCACAGGTAAAGAGTATGCAGAGTTAGAGTGGCCATTAGACATTGCAATTACTTTGATTTGGGTAGTTTTTGGTATCAATATGTTTGGTACTATTTTGAAGAGAAGAGAAGGTCACTTATATGTAGCCATCTGGTTTTATATCGCCACATGGGTAACAGTTGCTATGCTTCACATCGTGAATAGCTTTGAGGTTCCTGTTGAATTTTTGAAGAGTTACAGCTGGTATGCGGGTGTTCAAGATGCTTTGGTACAATGGTGGTATGGTCATAATGCGGTAGCATTTTTCTTAACAACTCCATACTTAGGTTTGATGTATTATTTCTTGCCCAAAGCCGCTGAAAGACCAGTTTATTCATACAGATTATCAATTATTCACTTCTGGGCATTGATTTTCATTTACATCTGGGCAGGACCTCACCACTTATTATATACTGCTTTGCCTGATTGGGCACAAAGTTTAGGTACTGTATTTTCAGTAATGTTGATTGCACCATCTTGGGGCGGTATGATCAACGGTTTGTTAACTTTAAGAGGTGCTTGGGATAAAGTTCGTGAATCTGTTGTGTTAAAATTTATGGTAGTAGCCGTTACAGCTTATGGTATGGCAACATTTGAAGGACCGATGTTGAGCTTAAAAAATGTTAATGCTATAAGCCATTTTACAGATTGGACTTTTCTATGCTATTCCAATGTATTGGGCCGGATTTACCCAAAGTTTAAATTGGAAAACATTTACTGATGAAGGTCAATTACAGTATACTTTCTTGCAAACTGTAAATATGTTGGCTCCAATGTATAAATTAAGATCAGTAGGCGGATTGTTGTATTTAACTGGGGCGATTTTGATGGTGGTGAATATTGTTAAAACTGTTAAATCCGGTACATTCATCGCAAATGAAGAGGCAGAAGCGCCTGCATTGTTAAAAGTAGAAGGTCATTCTGGTGAACACTGGCACCGTTGGATCGAAAGAAGACCTATTCAAATGCTAGTTTTAAGTTTGGTTGCTGTTGCGATAGGCGGTGTTATTGAAATGATTCCAACTTTCTTGGTGAAGGAAAATATCCCTACAATCTCTTCTGTTAAACCATATACTCCTTTGGAATTACATGGCAGAGATATCTACTTGAGCGAAGGATGTTATACTTGTCACTCTCAAATGGTTAGGCCTTTTAGAGATGAAGTAAAACGTTATGGCGAATATTCTAAATCTGGTGAATTTGTTTATGATCACCCATTCCAATGGGGTAGTAAGCGCACAGGCCCAGATTTAGCGCGTATCGGTGGTAAATACAATAACGAATGGCATTTTAATCACATGTACGAACCCAGTGCGATTTCTCCAGGTTCAATTATGCCTAGATATCCTTTCTTGTTAACAACCAATATCGATATTATGCGTACACCCAAAATGATCAAAGCTATGCAAACATTGGGTGTGCCCTATGAAAAAGGTTATCACAACCAAGCTAATGTTGATTTGGAAAAGCAAGCAAAAGCCATCGCTGCTGATTTGCAACAAAGTGACTTGGTAAAACAAACAATGGAATTAGAAGGAGTTAAAGATTTAACCTATACCAAATTGGTGGCTTTAATCGCTTATTTACAAAGAGTTGGTACCGATATCAAAGCGGCTCCTGCTGGAACAGTTCCAACCCATTAATATTAAAGAAAATGAAATTCATCAATTATCTAAAAACAATATCTGGTGTTCAAGTTTATCCTATGCTTTCATTGATATTGTTTGTTGGTGTGTTCGGGTTTGTTTTGTTCTTAACCTTCAAAACAAGCAAGGATTATATTGATAAAGCTAAAAATATCCCATTTCAAAACGAAGATTAATATGAAAAAATTAATAATCAGTGGTTTAGCATTTGTTATTGCTCCATTCGGGCAATTGGCGATGGCTCAAACCGATTCTACCCAAAATGCTGCATCAGCTTTTGTGTCTGCAGCTGGATCTCAATCTGCATTGCCTTGGATTTTAGTTTTTACGGCGATTGCATTAGGGGTCGTAGCCATTATTCTTGGCTTATTGGTAGGTAAAGTTGCTATACTAAAATTAAAGGGAAATAAGGTTGCTGCTTTTGCGATAACTTTCGCTACGGTAGGCGCTCTTCAAGCGCAATCAGCTTCTGATATGCATTGGCACTTGTCTGCCGGTGCAATGAATATCATTTTGTTGTCTGTGATTTTCCTTGAATTATTGATTATCCTTTATTTCGCTAAATGGTTAAAAACCATGATCTTACCTGAGCAGGAAAAGTCAGAAGTAATTAAAACTAATGCATGGTGGGATAAATTCAATAAATCTGTGGCCATAGAAGATGAAAAAGATGTACAGTTGGATCACAACTACGATGGCATCCATGAGTTAAATAACGCACTTCCTCCTTGGTGGTTGTATGGATTCTACATCACAATCATTTTCTCTGGAATTTATTTATGGAGATA
>JAGKXC010000037.1 GCA_021151535.1 Sphingobacteriia bacterium
GTTGAAGGTGAATACGATGTACTTGTGGCAACCACCATCATTGAAAGCGGGTTGGATATTCCCAATGCAAATACCATTATTATCAATAATGCCCATATGTTTGGTTTAAGTGATTTGCACCAAATGCGTGGAAGGGTGGGAAGAAGCAACATCAAAGCCTTTTGTTATTTGTTATCGCCTCCGTTAACCAGTTTGAACGACGATGCAAGAAAACGCTTGCGTACATTGGAGGAATACAGTGAATTGGGTAGCGGATTTCAGGTGGCGATGCGCGATTTGGATATTCGTGGAGCTGGAAATTTACTTGGAGCAGAACAAAGCGGTTTTATCTCAGAAATGGGATTTGATATGTACCATAAAATTCTGGATGAAGCGGTGCGTGAATTGAAAAACGATGAATTTCAGGAACTGTTTCCGCAAGAGGATAATATTACGGCAAGAGACTGTCAGGTAGATACCCAATACGAAATGATCATTCCATCGGATTATGTAACGCAAACAGCGGAAAGATTGGCATTGTATAGTGAATTAAGCGATATTGAGACTGAGATAGGGTTAAAGGAATTTGCCGATCAGTTGCGCGATCGATTTGGGAAATTGCCTGATTCGGTGGTGGCATTGTTGGATACAGTGCGATTAAAATGGGCGGGTAAGCAGATGGGTATTGAAAAAATCACCTTGGGTTCGGGCGGTATGCGTTGTTATTTTCCGGGCGATCCCAACGCAGCGGTATATCAAAGTGAGTGTTTTGTGAACATTATGGGGTTTGTGGCATCACAACCGGATCGATTTACGGTGAAACAAACCGACAAAGCGTTGATTGTTTCCGTTAATCGGATAGACAGTGTATTCGAAGCTTTAGCAATTTTGCACCAATGGAATCAATCTTTGCGATAGGAAGTATGTTAGGGACGCTGAAATCCGGCGCGTTGGCAGTAGTTTTTGCTGTGGGAGGAAAATCGTTGCGTAAACCTTCGCCGTTGCCAACCCATAATCCTAAGTTGCCCTTTGTGGCGGGAAAACCTAACGGATGGGAAGGTAATTTGTTGAAAGACAATCGTTACCATAATCCTGAATATCCATTCGCTATTTCATTTAAAGATGTAAGGAAATGGAAGAAGGCTGGAAGTCCGTATGCAAAATTTAAAAAAACGGATACCACGCGATTACCTGTTGTAAGCAAAGAGGAAATGGCTTGGATTACGCAAGACAGTTGTGATGGTATTGCCTATTTGGGACATGCCACATTTTTCATTCGCTTGGGTGGATATAGTATTTTAACGGATCCAGTTTTTGGCAATGCAAGTTATGTGGTAAAGCGTTTTGCAGATTTTCCATTGGATCCCAATCATTTATTGAATTTGGATTTGTTGCTGGTTAGTCATGATCACAGGGATCATATGGATCAGCAGAGTTTGAAGTTGGTGGGGAAGAACAATCCTAAAATGCAAGTAGCTACGGGTTTAAAGAATGGGCATTTGATTCACGGCTTTACAAAACTTGGACATGCACAAATCACTGAGATGGGCTGGTATCAGCAATGGGAGTTAGAAGGTGGCAGGGTGAAGGTAACGTATTTACCAACCCGACATTGGTGCAGGAGATGGATCACAGATACCAACAAACGTTTGTGGGGAGCATTTGTGATAGAGATTGACGGGAAGGTTATATATTTTGGGGGCGATAGCGGTTACGGCAAGCATTATGCGGAGGTAGCAAAATTGTTTCCGAGAATTGATTATGCGATATTGGGAATTGGCGCTTATCAACCGGAGTGGTTTATGGAGAATAATCACAGTTCCCCTGCGAAGGCATTACAGTCGGCGTTGGACATGGGAGCCAGCATGATGATTCCCATGCATTATGGGGTGTTTGATTTGAGTGATGAGCCCGTATGTGAGCCCATAGAGCGATTGGAGAAAGATTTTTCTCAGGTTACTGGAAATGGGGTAAATGGAATTTCGAACGTAAGTGAGAATGTTACCACAGCAGGTTTGATATCTGAGGAATCAGAAAACCAAGCTACTGTGGTGAGACGTTCAATAAGGGTTATTATACCCCGATTGGGTGAAAATTTATTAAAAGCCCATCGCGTCTTGTAGATCCGACGATTTTGGAGCTTGTTTTTTAGATTTTTTGGATTTGTTTTTTGCTGGCGCGGGCGATTCGGTAGTGGCCGAAGTTTCTGTATTTGGCGCTGATTTTTCTAAAGCATTTGAAGTTTCCACGGCAGTAGGAGTTTCCTCTTTTGCTGGAGCCTCAATTGATGGCGTTGGGGTAGGGGTTTCAACCTGTGGAGCGGTTTCAGGGCTGCTTTTGGCAGCTGAAGGTTTTGCTGGGGTGGCGGGTGCCGAAGGCGCTGGGGATGAAGGGGTTGCAGGAGTAACAGGTTTTGGGGTTGGAACAGGTGCTGTTTTGGTTGCTGGTGCTGCTGGCGCTGCCGGCACTGGCACCGCTGCCGCCTCCGGCGCAGCGGCTGCCTCGGAAGTTCCTTCCGCCGCCACCTCATCAATTACAGTCTCCTCCACGATTGTTGTAGTTTGTTTCTTGCGCTTTGGCATGTCTCCACCCGTTGTATCAATATACAATAACATCGTTGAATCAACAATGTCATCACTTCCGTCATATTTCATCGCAGGGCCCAAATAACCTAACTCACAACCATGGTTGCTCATAGCACCAAATGTCTTATAACAACTGTCTTTTCTGTCTTTTACACCATCGCCATCTGTGTCTTTTCTCATCCCAATGTTGATGTTCAATCCCATTCTAACTTGGTAAAATCTTACATTGTCGATCGGTGCAACAATAGAAGCAGAATTTATATTTATCCATGGTTGAATGGGTCCTAAATTCAAACTAACTCCTGCAGAAACGTTATGACTAGGATTGTTGAAATCAAAACAAGTATAACCGGCTCTTACATCAATGAATTCGCCAATTTCCTTATGGGCATTGATGGTAGCAAATGACTTATCGCCATTGATTCCATAACCCGTTCCGCCTACAATTTGGAAGTAAGTTCTAGGATTCAAGAAATATTCCACACCCAAAACATAATGGGGATGCAATGTTTGAGTATAACTGCCAATGCTGCTTGAAGCATATTGGAATGTATTTTTGATGGTATCCATCAAGATTTTGCCGATGTTATTGATAGAATCAAACATAGCAGTATCCAATCCTTTGAAAGTGTAACTGGCATCGTTCATTTTGAACTGTTCCGCACCTGTATTCCAAGTGATTGAACCAAAATTGTTTGCAGTAAATGATAAACGAAGTTTCTCATTCATGCGGTACACTGCGCCAAAACCCATCGCACTTCCTTGGTTGTTTTTTGTTCCAAATGCTAAATTTGCCGAAATGTCTTTCATAGGATCGTAAGATCCAGAGGTATCATCCAACATCTTCTGCAAAGAAGCTCCCATCAGCGAATATTGAATATCTGCACCCGCATCAAATCTCATTTGATAATAAGATGTAATATTGGTGTCAGTAGTAAGATTCAAATACGCTTTTTTGATATTGAAATCAGCAATTCCATTAATTGCACTGTAAGTGAATCCTACGCTTAACTTGTTTGAAACCTGTCTGCCAATGGAGAATTTGTTTTCTACATAACTGTTGAATCGAATTCCAGAGAAATCAATTTTTGCTGTACTTCCCATATACTCGGCATTGCCAAACATCGCCAAGCCAATGGCGTCTTTGGGAGCGCGTAAATCGCCCTCGGCGTGCACATTCAAGCCATAAGAAAAATAAGTTTTTTTGTTCCTAAATGCCAAATTGAATAGGCCCAAATCTTGTTGAAGCTGAGCAGCCAACTGTTTATTGGGGTTGTGAATGAAATTTCGAATACTGGTTTCTGCATTGGAAGTCGTATCAAAAACATCACTCAATTTGCAGTTGGGTAAATAAATATTGGTGGCATTGTTAAATCCCAAGCTAAAGCCATATTGCGGCATAAATGCTGGGTTAATTTGATTGGATTGAGATAAATGACGATTGTTAAATTCAAAACCAGGTTGCGCCCACACAGAACGGGGAGCAGTTAACATAATGCCAACGATCATCGCCCATTTCATCCCATTCTTCAAGCTGTTATTTTTAGTTTTCATTTCTGTTTCTCCTTTAGCCTTAGTTACCACTTAATTTACCCCTGAAGGCCAAAGAAATGAACAAACGATTCTGTGCATGCACACTTACCGGAACACTTCCATTTTGATAGGTGTTTAATTTTACTTTAAACAAGATGTATTTGCATTTGCCGAAGCCTATGTTCTGTAAAATACTGTTGCTCAGAACAAATGTGCTTGAATTCTCCGTTGCAGTGATAACCTTGCCGGTGACGTCTGGAATGCCAGAAGCAATCAATGTTGTATTCACAACTGAATCCAAAATGTTATAGTTTGCATCTACAAAGTGCAAATCCATGGTTCCGTCCATTGGGAATCCATTTTCTGTTTTGATTTTCAATTCCAAGAAATCAAATTTCTCAACACCATTTAATGTACCGCTAACATCTTGCGATGTGTCTGAAATCGTTACATCCTGCGCCGTTAATGACAATGGTACATCTGCTTCAAATCCCAACGAAATCTGAGAATAATCACCTACAAAGTTGGTATAACCCTTAAATCCTTCCTTGTTCAAATAAGCAGTGCCCTGAACTTCAAATTGGGTAGGAGGCAGCGCCAACGCTTCTACAATTTTCGAGTTTGATTTGTCGATGCTAAAGCTGCTAGAAACACTTGTTCCCGCTTGAGCCAACAATGGATAGCCAAAAACCATTGAATCTGGTTGAACATCCACCGAAGCACCAGCATTGTTTTTGGCAACCAATTTTAAATCTACTTGAATGGGCAATCCAAATGAATTCTTCACTTTGATTGTCATTTTAGGATTGGTTAAGGTAATTCCTTTGGCAAATTGCTGCAAATCAGGGAATGAAATAGTTTCATTGGCTAAACTCCAACTTCTTTCACCCAAATATCCATCTACGTATTTGATTTCTGCACCGGCTGGGTCCAATGAAATTTTTACAAAATCACTGGAATCAAAATCAACCATATTACCAGATGAATTGATACTGGATGAAACGTCCAAACGCAAAATGTTGTAATCCTTTACTGGATCTGCGCCCATGAAAATATTGGTGTTGCTTAAATCGAAATTGCCAGATTTGATGCCGGTTGGTAATGTCATGTTGGTTGTTGCCAACGGAGTTCCACCTACAGTAGCATCTTTAAATGTGATATCCAAATTGAAAGTTTCAGCAAATTTTGATTCTGCAGTGTAAGCCAAATTGGCTGTACCGAACAATATATTCCTAATTTTGTAATCGTCTTTACTAGAACTCAAATCAAAGCTCAAATATTGTTTTTCAATGGATTGGCTTGGAATAATTCCTTTACCGCCAACACATTTCATGCCGTTCCCAAAAACTCCAATTGTGATAATGTCATTTGAATCGACTCTAACTGGGTTAGGGCTCTCAATTGTTTTAATATTATTTAAAGTATACGAAAAATCATTATTCAGGGTTTTTCCCGCTATGTTTATCGAATCTTTACCCATCGCACCTGGTAAAATATTCAAAATGTTTACCGTGCCTAAATCAGTATTAGCAAAATTGTCTCTAATTGTAATGATCATGTTGCTGATTTCTACAGGAAATCCATTTTCAACAGTAACTACCAGATAACCTTTTGAGATTTTCAAAAATTCGTAATTAGTTGGCTTGGGTAAATGCGTTGTATCGGTTGAACTGCGATCAATAACAGGGAAAATGGTGTCTTTCCCTTGAGACGTAATAAAGACCATTTGTGCAGTATCACTCAATGTAGACACCAAACGACCTAGTGTTTTAAATGATTGTTTCGAGTTATCGGGAATTTCAATTTCTCCCAGTTTGAATTGTGCATTGGTTACGGGTAAATTAATCTTCTTCAATATTGAATCTGCGCCAATGGTTGTTAATGAATCTGAAACAACGAATCGAATCAATCCATCGCCATCCTGACGGATACTATCGGTATTTTTTAATAAATCCCAAGCATTGGTTGATATTTGCGCCAATGGCATCAAAACCTCAGGCTTTATCTTTAAATTGGAATATTTATCTAAATTTAAATTCGACTTTTTACAAGAACTTCCTATAATTACAATAAAGGCAACAATTGCAGTTAGTAGGTATTTGGTTGATTTGTAATTCATTACAGTTGATTTATAGACGGTGTGTTATCCGCAAAATTAATACTAACGTAGTATAGAATAAGTACTTTTCCACATATAAATTTGTTTATCATAACTATGAGTGCTGAATTTAAACATCAAATCCAATCCATTTTCCCCACTTTTGAACCTGAATTGCAGCAATCTTTGTTAGCAGATTCCATCATTAAGGAATTCAAATCGGGCGATGAAATCATTAGAACCGGTCAAGCAGTTAACAGCGCGGTGTTGGTATTAAATGGCAGGTTAAAGATTTATCGCCAAGATGATGAAGGTGCTGAATATTTTATGTATTACCTCAATGGGGGACAGGCCTGTGCAGTATCTCTAAGTTGTGCGGCCAGACGCGTTGCTTCTGAAGTTTCTGCCATCGCAGTGGACGATAGTACACTCGTTTTCTTACCATTAACTTCAATGAACGAATGGATGCGAACCTATCGCAGTTGGTACGAATACGTTATTGCTACCTACCGTGATCGATTTGAGGAATTACTTACAGTTCTCGATAATGTTGCATTTCGTTCTATGGATGAACGATTGGAGTTATATATGAAAAAGCAGTTCCAAAGTTGTGGTTGCAAGGATATTCCAACCAATCATCAAACCATCGCCAATGACTTAAATAGTTCTAGGGAAGTAATTTCTCGGTTGCTGAAAAAGATGGAGCAACGAGGAATATTAGTACTACACCGCAATCATATTGAGTTGAAAGATTTCTAATTCAAATCCCAATTGTATTTTTCGCCATCGCTAATTGAATTTCAAATTAGCGCAACATCAGAATGTCGCCCTTGTAGTGCATGATTTCCATTTCCGGTGTTTTGAACGTAACATCGTAAATGTAAACATCTATTGGTACCAATTTGCCATTTACTCTTCCATCCCATTTCTGAAATTGGTCTTGAGAGTTGAATATGATCTGGCCCCAACGGTTGTAAATATTCATGTTGAACTGACTAACAACCAAAGGTGTTTCCAATCCAAATTTATCGTTCAAGCCCTCTGTGTTTTGTGGTCCGAAATCCCAATCCCATTTGTTGCTAATGCCCGATAAATTTGTGAATGACACTGGATTGGTCATCTCAGGGAAATTAGGGCTGTAATCAAAATTGGCAATGGCCCTTGGGAAAACACGCAAGTTGAAGTTGGAAGTGTCTTTACAATCGTATGAATTGGTAACTATTAAACGAACAGGAAAAGTTCCTGAATCGAAATAGGTGACATTTTCATTGCGTTGGCCTGATCTTCTTCCATTTCCAAAATCCCAATTATAACTGGTAATGGTGCCGGTGCCAGGGGTAGAGAAATTGGTGAATGGGAATGTTAAATCTTCGCAATCTGGGCTAACCATGAAGTTTGCGTAGGGTTTCGGGGCGATATACAATGTTTTAATTACCGTATCCTTACACAAATTGGTATTGTACACAATATATTGAACCGTTGGGTTCCCAGATGATCCGTAGTAATGTAAAGGACTTTTGCCCGTAGTGGTTTTGCCATCGCCAAACCACCAATATTCACTGGCTATAAATCCACTTCCAGGGGAGGTGAGGGATTTGAATTTGACAACCGTATTTTCACAGGTGTCTTCTAAAACAAAATTCGCTTGCGGCGCGCCTAAAATGCTTACTTGTTTGTAGATTGTATCTGAACATCCGCTGGCTGCGGTAACTATCAAAAGTGGTTTGTAAAGGCCGGAAGGAGAAAAATAGCCTACTGCTGTATCGCCAGAAGCAGAATTGCCGTTGGCGAAATTCCACTGCCAACGAATCAAGGTATCATCAACAACAGAACTTTTATCTATAAAAAGAACGGAGTCTTTTTCACAGTTGCCAGTGAAAGAGAAATTGGCCGTAGGACAAGGAGTTATATCACTTAATGTCCAGGTACCGGAGAAATTTACACCTGCATGCAAAAGCAGATTGTTTTGGTTTGCATTTACTCGGGATCTTACGGGATAGCTCCATTTGTTGTTGGCGACATCCCAGCGAATAGCACCCATGTTGCTTTCTTTGATTGTATTGGTGCCTGAGCTATGTTCTGGGTCTAAATAGTTAAATTCAGTTGAAATTTCAGGAGCTGTGGTATAACCGCCATCCGTAATTACCCAAAAGCGGTCCAACATACGTCGGGCATTTTCTATTCCATACTCATTCTTTAGATGCGGCACGCCAAATGGCATAGGCCTATTATTCGGTAGGGCCGTTGTAGGAGTGGGATAGGTTGCCACGGTAACAAATCCTGAATCTGAAACCTGGGTTCCAATATTCTTAATGTTTAAATTAAATGGAACGTTTGTTCCGGCAACCGTCTGAAAAGGAATACTGTATAACGGCCCCGCTCCAGCAGCTCTTATGTTCCACTGCACAACCCCATATCCAGCAGTAGAATAGGTTTCAGAAACCAATCCCCCCGTTGTATAAGTAATTGCCATTTCACTACGATTGTTAATAATCAGCTTCTGAGAATTTAATAACAACTGTTTGTCATTTAAAGCCAGAACCCCATTTCCACCTTTGTTAAATCCGCCTCCAACCAATATGGTATAGGTTAATTTGGGGTTGGTGGAAGATTTGATGTACAAACTAGGGAAGGCGGTGATGCTGTTTCCTCCGAGCAATTGTTGGGTTGTGCCATTTAATACAATTTCACCGTTGTTGGTGGTGAAAAATCCTCCACTGGTGTTGTTGGTTACATTACCTGCAATGTGCAAGTATGCTGCGCCCTTGATGATGAATTTGGAAGTGCCCTGAGCAAATAAATTGCCTTTGGTTCCATTAATTACCACATAAGCTCCCTGATTAACAACCACTTGTGCGCCATTTTGCACCCAACCTTGTGCCATCGCCATCCATGGAGAAAGCAATGCCAATCCACTTAACACTATATGTTTAAGAGATTTTAGCTGCATGGTGTGAGATCTGAAAATTGACAATGGTTTAAATCCTTATTTGTTAGCCTTCTGAAGCTCTTGAATCATTTTCAACAATTGCGCATTTTGCTCTTTCAATAATTCAATTTGTGATTGTTGCTCCTGAATAGCTTTCACCATTGGAACCACAAATTCGCTATAACGCAATCCGTACAAATCGTTTTTGTTTTGTGCTTTATCTACGCCAGAAAATTCATAGCCAATAGATTCTGCCGCTTTTTCAACATCTTGTGCAATGAAACCTGAGAAGCGCTTGTTTTGATTGGGGTTGTTTAAAGCTGTTGATCTGTTGATGGTATTTGAAGCATCGCCTGAAGTTTTATCTAAGCCTAATTTTTCGTCAATTTGTTGAAAATCAAACTCGTATGTAACAGGTTCCAATTTTAGGATAAATTCCAAACCTGGTACATTATTTTTAATTTGTTTTTTTACTCTACCATCAGATAAGTTTGTCCAACTAACAAATCCGCCAATACTTACAACTGAGCTTGAGCCAAGCCGAACTTGGTTACTAGCAGTAACCGTAGATAAATTCCCTATAGCCGTTGAGTTTGATGCAGAAGACAAATTGGCATCGGCATCATATCCTATAAAAGTATTATACGTTCCAGTGGTATTTGAATTACCAGAAAGATAACCCATTGATGAATTTCCAGTACCTGTAGTATTGGTATTTAACGCATTGCAGCCAATGGCGGTATTGTCACTTCCGGAAGAATTGCTATACATCGCTTCATTCCCCATAGCAGTGTTTTTGTTGCCAGAATTGTTTTTTAATAGGGTCAATGCTCCCATTGCCGTATTAAAATTTCCATCAATATTACTTTGTGCAGCCTGATATCCAACCACAGTATTATTATATCCTCTGGTATTACTTTGCAAACCTTTACTACCTATCGCAGTATTTCTTACTGCTTCAGAAGTACTTGAGCTGCTTCCATTGTTAAATAATGCAGAATCACCAACAGCTACCAAATTGCCTTTAGTGGTATTGCTGTACAAGGCTCCAATTCCTACAGCCGTATTGCTATATCCTGTTGAATTACTGTATAAAGCTGCATACCCAATTATAGTGTTGTAGGATCCGTTATTTGTTGTGCTAACACCAGCAAAAGCACCAACAGCAGTGTTCTGCCGTGAAGCATAAGATGAATACAGAGCTTGATATCCCATTGCTGTGTTATAATATCCAGTGGTATTTACAGTCATGGCATACATCCCATAAGCACTGTTGCCATATCCCGTATTGTTGTATAATAATGTATAAAATCCAGTTCCAGTGTTGTAATAACCAGAACTGTTGTATGCCAACGAATAATAACCGATTCCCACATTGTAACTACCCGTTGTTGAAGCCAAAGTATTCATACCAATGGCAACATTGTAGTAAGAATTATTAGCAGAGGTCATGGCTTCATAACCAATTGCCACACTGCCATAGTTAAAAGTTCCTGATTTTAAGGTGCGGCTTCCAATACCTACGTTATAACTTCCACTTCTATTTGTATTCATTGAATTTGTACCAATAGCAATGTTTTCTGCCCCTTGCCATGAGCCCGCTGCACCTACACCATTATCAGATAACGTGTACTCACCTATGGCGATGTTACTGGATTTGTTATTCGCGGCATTTTCCAATGCACTTTTTCCTAGGGCGATATTATAAGAACCATTTGAATTGGGATTGGCATTTAAACCAAAAGTGTAATTGTTGTTGGTGGGATTCATTTCACCTGCCCAAGTGTTATTTAACTTAAATCGTAATGCTTGGTTATCTCTTGTTCCCAAAAAATGCTTCTTTTCATCCGTGCCTTTGTTGCCTATAATTCTCCAATCATTGAAAGTATCTGATTGATTCAAAAACTTTGTTCCAATTGAACTGGCAGAAACAATCTGGCCTTGGGCATTCACAGTAAAAACAGGTATTGAATCCAATGCACCGTATTTTTTTGCTACTACGCCCGTGTTGTTTAATCCTATAATGCCTTTGCCCTGAATGTACCCACCTGATAAACCAGGTCCCGTTGTAATGGAACGCATCAGCGGTACCCATTTGTTGGTTTCGTACACCCAAATGCCCATGGTGTCGTCTGTTTGGTAAATCATTAACCCATTGGCTGGGCTAGCAACCAAGGCCTTTTGTGCCTTTGATAATCGCGGAATCAACATCCCTTTGGTGTTGCTATTCACATCCAAAATGGCCGAAGCATCTGGAAGCGCGCCTGTTTCATTGATACCAACATTGGACTGGGCACTGGCTGGAAGTGCACCAAAACCAAGTAAAATGAAAAGGAATAATTGAGTAATGGTTCTATTCATATTTTTTATGAAGGGTGCTAATATCTGAATTTTATGACAGAAAGTCAAGAAATTGTGAATAAGTAACTAGCGCTGAAAAGGGTATTAACGGATGTTCTTGTTGCTGAAAATCAATACTTTCTCTTTTGGGTTGAGCTGCAAAGACGGGTTTGTTTGGCTATAGGTTTGCCAATGCGGGAAATAGTTTTGGAAATCCTGGCCCAGAAGCCGCTTGTGATCCCATTGACCCAGATGTTTGGCAGATAATTGATGTTGCTCATGGGCTGGAAGGGCGTTAAAGTTGGGGTAAAGGTTTTTGATTTCAATGCTGCTTTTTAAATTTTCGGCGATGGGCAGTGTAACCAGAATTTGTGCGTTGACAGCCAATTGGCTTTGGAGTTGGTTGATAGAAAAGGCCAAATCTTCTACATGCTCCAAAACGTGGTTGGCTAAAATGAGATGGAATTTTTTTTCGGGCGATGCGTAGTTGCCGTTATCGGCCGAATGGCCAATAGATTCCCTTTCAACCAACGCAAATGGTTTGTCTAAATCCAAAAATGCCATGCCGCGTTTGCGGTAATAGTATCCTTTGGTGAATTTATCTGCCAGGATATATTTTATTTCTCTGCCAGAAAATTGTGTTTTCAGTAGTTTGTGAATGGCATGTTGTAATCCTTTTTCTGGGGCGATGTGTAAAATTCGGATAACGCCATGGGCGCCATCTTTCATCGCCCAATCTGATTTCCATTGCTGAATTTGATGCTGGATATAATGAAATACCAATCGGTCGCGATCGCTGCTTCCACAAATCGGACAATCGGCAGCGCGGAAGCCAGCACCGGTGATTTTTAACTTTTCGATGATTTCATGTTTGCGTCCGCGGTTCAACCACAATCTGGGGTTTGAGCCGCAAATGTTGCAATATTTGGGCGATGATTGCTGGTGAAAAACCCATTTTCGGAGTGAAAAGGGTAGAAACATCCAAAATTCATATCGCCGGAAAGTAAGAAAATTCATCGGTAGCACGAAATTATAGGATTTTCCATGATGGTAGGGTATTTAGATTTTTGAAGCTCAGTTTTTTTTCTATTTTTGCTGATTGTCTAACAATTAAACGTATTGATCATCATGAAGAAATATACCCAAACTGCAATCAAGGCAATCGCTGCCATGGCCATTTTAACTTTTGCTGCTTGCAACGACGATTCCAGTAATAATAACAATAACAATAGCGGACCAACCAATACCGATTTGGTGAATCAGAATTGGGTATTTGCTTCGGCGCCGATTACACCTCCAATTGATTTTGGCGGTGGAAGTGTTTTAACGGATTACAAAACGATGATGAGCGCCTGCCAGTTGGACAATATTGTGAAGTTTATGCCAACCAATACTTATTTGTTTAGCGAAGGTTTGTTGAAGTGTGATCCAGCGGCAAAAGACACGATGCAAGGTCCTTGGAAATTCTTGAATAATGAGACATATATGGTGGTTGACAAGCGTTTGGCTTCGGCTTTAACGGGTTTGGCGGTTCCGAGCAATATGTACTTTAGAATTGCGAAATTAACTGCGGATTCATTGCATTTGGCGATGGATACTGTGCCAACTTTCCCGGCCAATAAGGTGGTGTTTAAGTTTAGCAAGCAGTAATATTTAGATTAATTCTACATTAATTATCGATTCCTCTTTTAAAATTAGGGGAAGTGCTGTATCTTTGCACTGCAAATAACAATTCCTTTTTTGTTGTTGGATAAATCTAAATCGTTATTTGCATGTCACAACTTTTTTCTGATAAATTTTTTGGTGAAGGATTAACCTTCGACGATGTTTTGGTTGTTCCTCGTTACTCAGAGGTGTTGCCGCGTGAAGTGTCAACTGCAACCCAACTAACCCGTAAAATTCGGTTGAACATCCCGTTAATGTCGGCCGCAATGGATACCGTTACCGAAAGCAAAATGGCGATAGCCATGGCCAGAGAGGGCGGCATTGGGATTATTCACAAGAACATGAGCATTGCCAGACAGGCCGAGGAGGTTAAGAAGGTAAAGCGTTCGGAGAGTGGGATGATATTGGAGCCTGTTACTTTAACGCTGGGTGCTACATTGGCTGAAGCGGTTGGAATGATGCGTGAACACCGCATTGGAGGGATTCCCATAGTGGCTGAAAACAACAAATTATTGGGAATTATTACCAACAGGGATTTGCGATTTGAGAAAGATTTGAGCAAGTGTGTGCAGGATGTGATGACATCAGAAAATTTGATTACTGCGCCATTGGGTACGGATTTGAAGGGTGCTCAAGAGATTTTAGAGAAGCATAAAATTGAGAAATTGCCGATAGTAGATGAGCAATATATTTTGAAAGGTTTGATAACTTTCAAGGATATTTCTAAAGTGAAAAATTACCCCAAGGCATGTAAAGATGCTCATGGCAGATTGGTAGCAGGGGCAGCTGTGGGTGTTACGGCAGATACATTGGAGCGTGTTTCGGCGTTGGTGGCAGTGGGAGTGGACGTAATTGCGATAGATACTGCCCATGGTCATTCTAAAGGGGTGATTGATGAAGTGAAGCGTGTGAAGGCGCAGTTCCCGGATTTGCAAATCATTGCTGGGAACATTGCTACTGGAACTGCGGCCAAAGCTTTAGCAGATGCGGGCGTTGATGCCGTGAAGGTGGGAGTGGGCCCAGGTTCTATTTGTACAACCCGAATTATTGCAGGAATTGGTGTTCCTCAATTAACGGCGGTGATGGATGTTGCCACTGCGTTGAAAGGAACTGGGGTTCCAGTGATTGCGGATGGTGGGATTCGTTATAGCGGTGATATTGTAAAAGCACTTGTTGCTGGCGCAGATGTAATCATGGCTGGTGGCTTGTTTGCCGGTACAGAAGAATCGCCCGGAGATACAACCTTCTTTGAAGGTAGAAAAGTGAAGAATTACCGCGGAATGGGTAGCATCGAGGCAATGAAAGAAGGCTCTAAAGACCGTTATTTCCAGGACGCAGAAGATGAAGTAGCGAAGTTGGTTCCTGAAGGTATTGTGGGTTCTGTTGCATATAAAGGCCATGTGAGCGAAGTACTTTATCAATTGGTTGGTGGAATTCGTGCAGGTATGGGTTATTGTGGTGCTGCTAATATGGATGATTTGAAAGCTTCTCAATTCGTGAGAATCACCAATGCCGGTATGAGAGAAAGTCATCCGCATGATGTGAAAATCACCCGCGAAGCACCAAACTATAGCAGATAATTTATGAAAAAGTCGCTCTTCCCCGTAGTTTATATTGTAACTGTGGGTTTGATGGTGTTGGGAGGATGTAAATCGCCCAGTGGGAAAAGTATGTACAACCATCCTGTATGGATTGCCAATTCTTCGGAAAATGCAACACCAGTTTCGGGTGCTGTAACCACCGGAAATGCAACCACTTTGGGAAATACAGCGAAAAATTCGGCTCACCAATATCCCTATTACCTCAACAGCAAATTTGAAGGAGTGTTGTTTTACAACTTGGAGAATTTGTTTGATACCATCGATGGGCCAAACGATGACGCTGAATTTTTGCCGCAAGCAGAAAATCGTTGGAATTCAGGGCGATATAAGAATAAATTGAATAACATGGCCACTGTTTTGGATTCAATCCAAAATAGAATGGGCTATTGCGATTTAGCGAGAACCAAAAATTTCCCGGTAAATGTACCAGTGGGTATTCCGCGTTTATCGCTGATGGGTTTTGTAGAATTGGAAAATGAAGGTGTGTTGAAGGATTTGTTTGAAACATGGAAAGCCCTTGAGAAAAAGGAAAGGCAGAATCCCCAATTCTTTTATAAAATTGTGCACCGTGAATCGCCCGATAAAAGAGGAATTGATGTGGCAATCGCGTTTGATTCTACAGCTTGGCGATTGGTGAAAGTGGACATGATTCCGGTACCGCTGCCAGGGAATTACCCAACCCGCGATATCATGGCGGCGCAATTGATTCATGTTTTAACAGCAGATACTATTGTAGTTGCTGTGAATCATTGGCCTTCAAGAAGGGGAGGAGCAGAGTCGGCGCCCAACAGAGCCGCGGCAGCAAAGGCCTTGCGCCAATACCTCCTAACCCCAGGAACCCCTCAAAAAATGATCGTAATGGGTGATTTTAACGATGATCCCGCAGACCCTTCGCTGCTGGCAGAGTTGGGCGCCCAAGGTTTGCCTCCGGCCCAAGAAATGAAAGCATTGGCCTTAAACCCCAATTCCCCTAATCAATCTTGGTCAAATCTACCCATCTTGTTCAATCTCGCAAAAACCTATAGAGATTCATCTTGGCTGAAAGGTTCATTGGCCTATCGCCCTTACTCAAAACCCGGACAACCCTTAGCCCCTGTGCAATGGAATCAGTTTGATCAAATCATGATTAGTCCGGCCCTGCTCAAACAAACATTTCTAAAACACAATATTATCAACGGAACAATAGCCGATGAGAAAACTTCGCAATTGTTGCCAATGCCCGATTCCTTGGCCCATTCCGCCACGTTGGATCTGTACAAGAAACCTGTTGAATTTGGCGTTTATGCCCCTTCATGGCTGCGACAGCATGAAGAGCCATACATGGATTTTCCACTTCGTACCTTTGGCGGTAAAAAATACTTAAACGGCTATAGCGATCACTTCCCAGTATATCTGCTGATAAATTTCTAATACAAGAATCCGAATATCCATAAAGGAATGTTTTTTCCAATTGGGAAATTCAAATCGTCTTGTATTACCCAAGCATTTTCTATTCCTGTAATTTGCTTTCGGGTTTTGCTTTTACCTCCAACTTCGAATGTGTGTTGATTGTTTACCAGGAAATCGCCCTTCTCGGGTACGTTTACTTGATGGTCGATCATGAGTTGTGAGAGGAAAAAAGTTTCTCTTACATTGCCAATGTTAACTTCATTCCCCCCTAAGGCGTATATTAAATTTGTGTTGTTCAAATAAACTTTTTCAGGCTTTCGAAGTATGGCGAAACTGTTGCCAGCAGGATATAAAAGATTCAGTATTTTGGCTTGTTCTAAATGCTGAATGTAATTGGGGATTGTGTTTCTGTGAATCGAAGTTTTTTGTGCCAATTCAGATATGTTAGGCTTATAGGGCACTTGTTGAGATAATAAATACAATAACTGCAACATTTTTTTTGCATTCCTTACATCAAAATCCTTGATTTCAGCCATATCATTTTCAATAATTGTTCTCATTAATTGATTTAACCGCTGATGAACGGTACTGCTATCTTCTACCGTAAAAGGATAATAACCGCATCTTAAATACTCAGTAAAATATTCCAATGGCCTAAATTCACTTGGAAAATGTGATTTTAAAGATTCTGATTCTTGGATAATTTGCTCTAAAGAGAGAATTGGTAAGTGCAATTGATATTTAAGGGATAAGAACTCTCTGTACGACATTCCAGGTAGCTCATATATCAGTGCTCTTCTACTTAAATCGCCTTGCTCTTGGTTGATATCAATAATCGACGATCCCGTAAATATGATTTTTAGCTGAGGATAAATGTCATAAATGTTTTTAATTTCTACTGACCAGTTGGGGTATTTATGAACTTCATCTATTACCAAATATTCACCACCCATTTTGTGAAACTGGGCAATAGTTTCTTTTAAAGAATTATTAGTAAAATAAATATCATCAAGTGTAAAATAAGCTGCTTTATTGTTGGGTAGATTGAGCGATTTTAACCATTGCAATGCCATCGTGGTTTTTCCAGTTCCTCTTGCACCCTTAATGCCTATTAGCCTATTGTTCCATTTGATTTTATGGTAAAGAAATCGTTTAAAGTCAATTGAAGTATTTGATAAAATATTCTCAGACTGTTCTATTAAAACCAACATTGTACTTGAAATGAAGTACAAATATAATCAATTTGCACATTCGGTTATGCAAATTTGTGATTAAATTGCACAACTGATTGTGCAAAAATGAAGTGAAATTGCACAATCAGTTGTGCATTCTGAAGATTATCCCTCCATACAAGCTTTTACAAACTTCACAAACAATGGGTGCGGAACAACTACCGTGCTCTTCAATTCTGGGTGGAATTGTACCCCTACAAACCACTTGTGGGTTGGGATTTCTACAATCTCCGCCAATCCAGTTTTGGGATTTACACCTGTAATTTTCATGCCCGCATCTTCGATCTGCTGTTTGTAAACATCGTTAAACTCATAGCGATGTCTGTGACGCTCAGAAATATGAGCTTTGCCATAAGCCTTATATGCGTTTGAACCCTTCGCCAAATCGCAATCATAAGCGCCCAAACGCATGGTTCCACCTTTTTGGGTAAGTTCTTTCTGGCCTTCTACCAAATCAATTACGGGATAAGGGGTGTTGGCATCCATTTCCGTAGAAAAAGCACCGGTTAATCCGCAAACGTTTCTCGCGAATTCAATTACCGAACACTGCATGCCCAAACAAATGCCAAAGAATGGAATGTTGTTTTCCCTTACATAACGGATGGCTTCTAATTTGCCCTCGATGCCCCTATGTCCAAATCCAGGCGCAACCAAAACACCATCAAATCCCGCCAATTTCTTAGCTGCATTTTCAACAGTTAAATGTTCAGAATGGATATAGGTAACTCTTACTTTACATTCATTGGCCGCACCAGCGTGAATGAAAGCTTCGTTTATAGATTTATAAGCATCTGGAAGTTCAACATATTTTCCAACCAATGCGATATTTACCTCGCTCTTTGGATGTTCTAATTTAAACAAGAAATCGCGCCATGGCTCTAATTCTGGTTCGTTTTTAGCGCTCAACTTAAGTTTTGCCAATGCCGCTTTATCCAATTTCTCCTTCAACATCGCCAATGGAGCTTCGTAGATGGTTTTTAAATCGGCCGCTTCAATAACAGAAGTTGCTTGCACGTTGCAGAACAACGCCAACTTTCTGCGAATTTCAGCGGTAAGTGGTTTTTCTGTTCTACAAACCAAAATATCGGGTTGCACACCCAATTCCAACAAGCTTTTAACACTATGCTGGGTAGGCTTGGTTTTCAATTCACCCGCAGCAGCCAAATATGGAATCAATGTCAAATGCACTACAATCGCATTGTCGTGGCCTTCTTCCCATAACAACTGACGCATACTTTCTACATATGGCAAAGATTCGATATCCCCCACAGTTCCTCCGATTTCGGTAATTACGATATCATAATCGCCAGATTCACCCAAAATCTTCATTCTGCGCTTGATTTCATCGGTGATGTGTGGAATTACCTGTACGGTTTTGCCCAAATAATCGCCCCTGCGCTCGTTTTCAATTACTGTTTGATAAACTCTTCCTGTGGTAACGTTGTTGGCTTGAGATGTAGGAACACCTAAGAAACGCTCATAATGGCCTAAGTCCAAATCCGTTTCCGCTCCATCCTCAGTTACATAACATTCGCCATGCTCATAAGGATTTAGGGTGCCTGGATCAACATTCAGATAAGGATCGAATTTTTGGATCGTTACACGATATCCACGCGCTTGTAAAAGCTTGGCTAAAGAAGCTGCTACGATACCCTTACCTAAAGAAGATGTTACGCCACCCGTAACGAAAATATATTTGGCTTTTTTCATAAAATTAACCGTTTAGAATCAGTCTAAACCTATAGTTACGGGATACAAAATTACGGAAAGAAAAGCATCGCCAATATAAAGTAATTCCGTAGTTTTCAACAAAAGAAAATGGCCGCTAATCATAGATTAACAGCCATTTAATGTAAATTTATTCTCCTAAATTCCCCAGTAATAAACAACAGAGGGATTTTTTCCGGCGATAAAAGCTTGCGCTTTCTTCGATGGATCTGGATTTTTTATTTCACACTGATCAATTCAGTATCGAAAATTAAAGTTGCATTGGGAGGAATTACTCCACCCGCACCTCTTTTTCCATAACCCAATTCAGATGGTATGATCAATTTGTATTTTGCACCAACGCTCATCAAACCGATACCTTCGTCCCAACCTGGAATAACCTGACCCATACCCAAAGTGAAGGAAATAGGTTCGCCACGGTTATAAGAATTATCAAATTCATTTCCGTTAGTTAATTTACCAGAGTAGTGAACGGCAACTGTTTTACCAGCAACTGCAGGTGCGCCAGTGCCCTCTTTTTCAACTACATACCACAAACCACTGTTGGTTCTTTTGGCAGTAGGGTAGTTGGTTAATACCCACTTTTCAAATTCTACTTGAGCTGATTTCATCGCTTCTTTTTGTTTTGCAATATTGGCCTCTTTGTAAGCAGTAAATGCTTTGTCGTTGGCTTCAAATTTTTTCGCCTCTGATCCAAATCTGTGGATGGTAATGGTCTCCATTTTGTCGTTCTGCGCAATTGCATCAACCACATTCTGACCAGTAACTACTTTTCCGAAAATGGTGTGAGCACCGTCTAGCCATGGGGTAGCAACGTGGGTTATGAAGAACTGAGAACCGTTGGTACCAGGGCCTGCATTGGCCATACTTAAGATACCAGGACCTGTATGTTTCAAAGTTGGAACAAACTCATCGGCGAAGTTGTAACCTGGTCCGCCAGAACCTGTACCTTGAGGATCGCCACCTTGAATCATGAAGTTGGCAATTACGCGGTGAAAAGTTAATCCATCATAGTAAGGAGTGCCAGCTGGCTTAGCGCTGTTGCTAATGGTTCCTTCGCTCAATCCCACAAAGTTGCACACCGTCATTGGAGTTTCTTTGAAGAATAATTCTAATAAAATTGTGCCTTTGGTGGTTTTCATTTCGGCATAAATGCCATCAGAAACAACAACAGGACTTCCATTAATTGTTAAGGTATGTTCCATTTTTTTAGATACAGGTTTGTTATTGGCGGCTGGCGATGATTGCGCAGCGCCACCAGAATTTGATTTGCCTTTTGCACTTCCTTTAGCGGGAGCTTTTGCTGGAGGTGTTTTGGCAGTATTTTGTGCCATCGCCCCACTCATGAATGCAGCAGAAATGGCAAGGATTAAAAAACGTTTCATCATATTTATGGCAAATTTATGTGATTTTTAGGGTTTATTGATTTCAATTTGAGAACGAAATGGCATCGCCGCAAGGATTTCTGTTTTCAAAGCCTTGGGCAGCTTGCCAACTACCAATTCATAGGAGTGTAAAATTAAGGATTGGACCAATTCTGTTGGTAAACCCTCAAAGCTTACATAATTCCAATGTTTCTTATCCAAGTATGCGCCATGGGTGATTTGCGGATATTGTGCCCTTAATTCTTGTGCAAAATCAGGGTCGCATTTCAATCCAATGGCTTCAAAAGTAGAAATATCGCCCAAGCAAAACATCTTTCCGGCTACTTTCCAAACCATGGTTTCTTGATCGAACGGGAATTCCTCCGTTACCATCGGTAACTGACTGCATAAATGCTGAACCCATTCCAAACTGTCCATTGTGAATAATTCTTAATTTACAAAACTAACCAACCGCGTTAAATTTGAAAAAATATTCGCTCAGGATATTCGTTTATCGATAAGTGGTAGTGTAATCTCCGTTAATTTTCATCATAAACCGAGTAATCATTGAGCCAGAATTTATATCCAATGAGAAAATTTGTACAAACCATAATGGTTTTCGGGGCGATAAGCGCTTACGCTTTCACTGCTATTTCTATCCAAGCACAGGCAAGTAATACCCAAAAATCGCCCGTAAAAACAACAAAATCAGGGAACAAAGTGAGCGAACCG
This sequence comes from Sphingobacteriia bacterium, assembly GCA_021151535.1. Lineage (GTDB taxonomy): Bacteria > Bacteroidota > Bacteroidia > NS11-12g > UBA955 > JAGKXC01. The sequence continues at coordinate 21,176 of JAGKXC010000037.1, forward strand.
GGTAAAACGGCCACCGAGGAAAACGATATTCCACCCAATTCCCAAGTTACATCGCCCAAAAAACCTAAGAAAGTATTGCTTTCTTCCCTTACAATTGATTCAACACATTATCCTTATACCTTTACCTATAAAGGATTGCCATATACTGGTTTGGCGATTACCCAATATATAGATAACACGGTTTATCAAGAATACAGCATTGAAGCTGGTTTGCTGAATGGATTTTACAAAGAGTACGATGAGAAGAAGAATTTGATGGCCCAGGAAACTTGGAGTGCGGGTAGAAAAAACGGACCGTTTTATTACCGCAATGTGGGTCCGATGGGCAATATTTCTCGCGGATATTTTTTAAATGATTCTTTAAATGGTTTGATTGAAGGCTTTTATCGCAAATCTGAAATTCCTAAGTACAAGATTTACTATGAAAATGGCAAGCGCAATGGCAATTCACAAACCTTTTTTGATAATGGTAAAATTGAGCAGGAAGCTACATTTGTAAATGATATTCCCGATGGAATTGTGGTTGGATATAACCGCGATGGCAAAGTAAGAAGCATCAAAAATTACAAAATGGGAGTACCCGATGGAATCGCCTATGAATTCCATATTACAGGCTGCTCCGGTAAAGAAATGTACTTCAAAATGGGTGTGCAAGACAGCATGTATCGCGTATTTGATGCCATTACTTGTAATGTAATAGAAGAAGGGTTCTTCAAAATGGGTAAGAAACATGGTTTGTTTATCGATTACAATGCATTTGGCGATACCTTAAAGGTTGCAGAATACAGCGAAGGCGTTCTCAATGGCAGATACGAAGTGTATGTTGAAGAGTGGAACGATAAAACCAAGAAAAATGAATTGAAAGTTGATACCAAAGGGACGTATGAATTTGGTACACCTGTTGGGAAGTGGAAATATGGATTTAGCACGCATTTACAGCAAAGAGAAGGTAGCTATGAAAATGGCGTGATGGTTGGTACATGGATGTTTTACGACAACAAAGGCTTGCCTTTGATGCAGTATAAATATGATGCTGCGGGAGAAATTATCGACGAAAAGTATTTCGATATCAAAAAATAATTCAACGTGGGAGAGAAGTTAGCTACATCGCATCCTGCTGTGGAGCCGTTTGTGATTGGAATTACAGGTTTAAGCGGATCTGGAAAAACTTATTATGTGGAGGAATTGGAAAAGCGACTGGGAGTTGATGTTACGGTTGTGGGTTTTGATGATTATTATAAGCCTTTGGAAATGCAGCATATTGATGCGTTTGGTGAAGCCAATTACGATCTTCCCAGTGCTTTGTATTCAGAACGATTTCATGAAGACTTATTAAAATTAATTCAATATCAGCCAGTATTGATTCGCAAGTATCATTTTGAGAATTATGATGCTCCCGAAGAAACCGTAGTAGTGAGTCCAAGGCCCATTTTGTTGGTTGAGGGCTTGTTTGTGTTAGATATTCCTGAAGTGGATTCGCTGCTGAATTACCGGATTTTTGTTGAGTGCGACATTGATTTGTGCTTTAATCGCCGCATTGAAAGGGATGTGCGCGAGCGTGGCATTCCGCATAAAAGAAGCTTACACCAATGGCAGCATCATGTAGTTCCGGCTTACGAAAATCATATTTTGCCGCATCGTGAGCGCTGTAATATGGTGATACAAAATGAAGGCAGTGCCGAGGGCAATATCGAAAAAATTGTGCAGGTAATTCGCCAACAAGCCCATCCTTCGGTGCTGGCTAACTGCCAAACTTTATAGCATTCTACAGGGCGATAAATTCTGAACTTCTGTATTGAGTTTCGTAAATCACAAATGATGGTTCCGAAAAATTGCCCGCTACTTCACCTGGGTTGATTAACAATGCATTCCCAAATTTTTGTTTGTGCTGCTTGTGAGAATGACCAAAGCAAACTACATCAAACCAGCCAGTTTTGATCATGGTATGGGCATAAAAATGATAATGCGTAGCACCAAATTTCACCCCATCAATAATTTGAATGTTATTTTCATCGCCAAAATACTCTCCATGTAATTTGATGTTTGGGTACTTCTGGGCGTTTTTTTGAATGTTGAATCTGTCGCCATCATTATTGCCAAACACAGCGTCAATTTCAAGTCCACTATCGCCCAATTCCTTGATAACAAAGGGAGAGCAGAAATCGCCACAGAAAATCATACGCTGAATATTTCGTTCTTTGATGATTTCCAAAGCCTTTCTGAGGTTTTTTAGGTTGTCGTGAATGTCGCTAAGAATTGCAATTTCCATGATTAATAAATTCTATTTCGGGCTCGAAAATACAATAATGTTGTTGTAAATTTGCCGTACTATGGCAATCATTATCACAGAAGAGTGTATTAATTGCGGCGCTTGTGAGCCAGAATGTCCGAATAATGCTATTTATGAAGCGGGCGTAGAATGGGCAATCGCTGACGGCACAGAAGTGTCTGGTACATTTGTTCTTGCCAACGGTGAAACTGTTGATGTAAAGCATAAATTTGCTCCTGTTTCGCAGGAGGTATATTTCATTGTACCTGATAAATGCACAGAATGCAAAGGGTTTCACGAAGAGCCACAATGTGCGGCTGTTTGTCCGGTAGACTGCTGTGTTCCGGATCCCGACCACAATGAAACGGAAGAAGTTTTATTAGATAGAAAGCTGAGATTGCACGTTTAATCGAAATTCATTCGATCGGGCGATATCCGTTAGAAATAAAATTGTAACTTTCAACCATGATGAGCGTGGAAACCCCTAAAATATGGGTTTGTTTACAGTCTTGGGCACCTTTACGAGCCGAGGCAAGTTCGCGTTCTGAGATGGTTTCTTCCTTGTTGTTTGGCGAGCGTTGTGAGCTTTTGAATCAAGAAGGGGAATGGCTGCATGTTCGCTGTATGCATGATTTGTATGTTGGTTGGATTCCTAATTTGTATTTACAACCTTTAACTGCGGAGTGGCAGAAAATGCAATGGAGCGTGGTGCACGATCATGTTTCGGTGTTACTAGCAGAGTATGATTACATCGATTTATCGCCCGGTTCTTGGGTTCCGAATTTGGATGTTGTGCACTTGAATGGCAAAGAATATCGATATACCCGCAGATGGAGTATGGCTGAGATGCCTTTGAAAAAATATGGCGTTTCGCCTCGTTTGTCGCCATTGCAATCACGGGTAATTCAATCTGCTGTATTGTTACTAAATGCCCCCTATTTGTGGGGTGGCAGAAGCCAGTGGGGCATAGATTGTAGCGGTTTGGTTCAAATTGTTGGGGCGATGGTGGGTGTGAAAATGCCTAGAGATGCATACCAGCAAGCACAAGTGGGTCAGCGGAAAATGTACCATCAATTGGCAGCAGGAGATTTGGCCTACTTCTCAAATGCCGATGGGAAAGTGGTACATGTGGGAATAGTAATTGAAAATCATCAAATTATTCATGCCTATGGTAGGGTGAGGATTGATCATTTATCGCCCAATGGAATCGTAAATACGGAAACACAGGAAATCACTCACAAATTGTGTGATATCCGTAGCTGGTATTAAGGAGGCTTTTTATTGATTTATGAAATTACAAGAGTATATAAACGAGTTTAAAGGGGAGTATCATGCTCAAAATGGTGTTCTAATTGGATTGTCGGAATCACAATCTCAAGCCTATGTAGACATCACTGTACAATCTGCCATGCAATACATGCAATCATTGATGATGACAGGTAAGTTGAAAGAAGTTCAAGCCTTAATGACAGCAGCGCCTGAGACCTTGATGAGCTCTGAATATTACCAAGAGTTAATTGCTGCCTGCGTAAAAGGATATTATGGCTTGGATTGGGACGATGAGCGCAAGAAAGCTTTGGCTGTGAATATCTTGGGTTTTGTTATTGGAGGATTAAAAACAAAATTTGAACAAGGTGGATACCAACCCAACGCACAAGGCGTGATGGCATTCCTGGGATTAGACCAAGGATTGTTAGGGAAAATGGGCTCCTTGTTTGGAAAATGGTTTTAATAAAATCTTTGTGTAAATCGCAACCAGCAAAAACGAATTTGCGTTTTTTGCCAATGTTGCAACGAATTTTCTTATCAACGTTGCTGTTTGTGTTGGGGTTGTTTTTTGCCCCGATTCAAGCGCAATCTGTTTTTGTAAAACCCAAAGCAGCCGTTTCAGGCTATACTTTGGCTGTGGAAATTAAAAATGCCATGGATTTAAAATTCATGGAGCAAAATTTAACGGCCTTTTCTCAGGTACAGCGCTTGCGTGTAGATGCCGATATCGATATCGGTGAAGTTTGCGAGGTAATTGGTAAACTGGATCAGTTGGAGGAAGTAATTCTTCAAAAATATTTGGGGGTTTTGGGCGATGACGACCTTGTGAAATTGGAATGGTTGCAAAATTTAATGCTCTATATCCCTGATGGTAAAGAGAATGCACAATTGCTCAACGCCAATTGGAATTTGATGCAAGGTGTTACTTTAGTTTTTCAAACCATCCCCGATGATTATCATTTTTTAAGTGCCTGGAAATTGTGCAAACGGTTTAATTTGGTTGGACCCTATGATTTGAATACTTGTAAAACAGCCATCGCCGAAATACAAAAAAATATGCCTCAATTACAGGAATTTGGAATTTCCTTGGATCGGGTGAATCATTTAACGGTGGATGTGAAAAAGATGGGACAGTTGAAACGCTTGAATATTATTGATAATATTAGCTGGGCCGCGGATAACAATGTTTGGGATTACGGCGATGTTACGCTAAAATTAGGTTTCAATGACCCTGTAACCAAGAAATTTCGGGCCGTTGATTTGCATTATTTGTCTGCAAATCCTGAACTTATGGCTTCTGAAAAGGAATACTTGCAAAAGATGTTTCCGGATGTGGCTGCTCCTAAAGAGGAAGCACTTTGGATGGATATTGAAGAAGAAAAGAAGTTTGATTTTGCTCAAAGAATTGCCTTGAAGCCTATTACTTCGCGTTCAGGTTTTCCTAAACCCATTACCAAGCCTTTGTTGCCACAGTATCAAGATGGTTGGTACGAATTTTCTGCTTCTACTTCTATCGATCAGATGTTTAGCGTAGAAGGGAAAGCCGTGATTTTAATGCCTCATGATGCATTGTTAACAAGCAAGGGCAAGCTCTTTTCGGGTAGCTACACTTTTCGTGTGAAATGGATGGATAATACTTTGAGACAAATTGCATACGGGGTGCCATTAACTCGCGATAGCTTGGGTAAAAAATTCCCGATGAATGCCACACTGGTGGCCGATCTACAGTGTTTTTCTGGAAAAGAGGAATTGAAACTCAATCCCAATGCAAAAATTGAATTGCGATTTGTGGGCGATCCCTTGCCTTTGGCTAGGATGTATGCTTATGATACTGCAAAAGGCGGGAAGTGGGAGAATTATTACGAGTACGATTACAAATTCGATGACGATAAAATGATGCGCATCGATTTTACGGAATTTTACATGGGTTTGAAAACCGGTACCATGGCCCAAACATTGGATTTGGTGGAAATGGAAGATCGGATCACCATGCAAGGATTTAATTATTTATTGGCGCC
>JAGKXC010000038.1 GCA_021151535.1 Sphingobacteriia bacterium
GTTTCGGTAATATGCATCGCCCCGAATACCATAAATCAAGATGCCTTTGGATTTGACTTTTGTTTTGGATGCCGCAATGCCTGAATGCCATTGCACATAGCCCGGCACATAATAATAACCCCCGAAATCTTGCCATTGAATTTCGTTGATAATATTGGCTTGGAACGCGCGATTACTTACAATTTCTTGGGTTGATTTTGCAGTAACCTGAATAAGATTTAATTGCGGAAAATGGATGTTTGGGTTTTTGTGCGGATCGAATTCTTGCCTCAAATTGCTTTGTAGGCTGTAATGATTATTTAGGTATATATAGCCGAATTTTTTGGAATTTATCTGATTTGAGCGCAGCAAATAAAGATGATTTTGGTTGCTAACCTGTTGGGGTTTGTTGATTTGATATTGGAAAATGGAAGGATAACTTGGTGTGTCGCGCTGAATTGCATTCTGTAAATCTGCAATGCTGCCAATATGACTTTCCATCATGATCCCGGCTTTTAGGTAATACGATTCTGCTCCCCAAATTTGCTGGATTTTTGTATTTTTTACAGTTTGCCTGTGCTGTATTTGTAAACTATACTCCTGAATACCTGTGTTATAAACCCAATAATCGGGTGTTTTGTAGTTGCCTGTAACTCTACTGCGGGTCGAGATATATGTGTTGTGGCCTTGCAGTTGGGCGGCTATGTTTAATCCATTGCCGTTGGTTTGATAGCCCAAACTAAATTTTCCATCCCAATAATGGGGAGGATGATTGAAGTTTTGAATACTGTTAATTGATATGGGATTGCCGAATCCTTCAGAAGTGAGCATCATTGATCCCACGCCGCTAAGTAGTTGTATATTTTGAATTGCATTTGCATCTAGTTCTGGGGCATGATCAAGTCCCCAGGATTGCCCTTCGAGCCTCAAGCTATTTTTGAAAATGGGTACGCGTAATCCCACAAATCCTTGCACCATGGGTTTCCCCAAACTGTTACCGGATTGGAGGTTGAAAACCATGGGGAGACTTTGGATCATTTGGGTGAAGTTGCCCATGTTTTTTAGTTCCAACTGATGGGCTGAAAGCTTATGTGTAAATTGAATTTGGCTTTTTTCGGTGGTGATGTTGGTGGCGGTAATGCGTTGAATATCGGCGTGTTCTGTAACATCGATTTCGCAGGTGTCTGAATGGGAAATTTGGGCCGATAATACGGAGAACTCACCTTGGAAAATGAGAGAAAGAATGAAAAACAGGCGACAGGTTTTTGAAATCCTAAAGTGAGCAACAACCATTGTTTTTTGCGTTCTCAAGATGGTTGTGGAATGGGTAATAAGGTAGCTGGAACAGTACGAAAAGCAGTAAGCAAATGAGCTTAAAAAGCGTTTCATATGTTCTAAATCAATGGGTTAGGGGGTAGCCCTAGGATTATGCCAACTGTTGTAAGTTGTTGGTCATCTCTCTTAATTCGTCGCGATTTAATGTGTTTTCGCAACGAACGCATAACTGAAGGAAATAGGTGAAATTTTCTTCAGGAGTTTCGATGTCTTCAGCTAAATCGATATCAAAGGCATCGTTGGCTTCAAGGTGCTGCCAAGCCAAGCGCAAAGCGCGGGTAAGCAAGGGGTCTTGCTCTTGAAGTGCAATTTCTCTGGCTTTTTGTAATTGAGGGATGATTTTATCGGCTTTGATACCGTTTTTTTCAACTGAATCAATTACTTGATTTAGGATGTTGTTCGCTTCTTGAGTACGCATAACTAATAGAAATGCAAATATACTACAAAGGATTAACTTTTTGGGGAATTTCGGGTAGCAATCCAAACGCCAAACATGATTGTGACAATGAGTGAAGCTTTAAGAGGTGTTAGAATATCGGTACCTAGTACCACGGCGATGATTGCGGCTAAAACGGGTTGTAGGTATATATAGATTCCGGCGAGCGTAGGGCCCGCTTTTTTAACAGCGAAAGCATTGAGTAGATATACTAGGAAGCTGGTGAAAAAGAGGATGTAAGAAATTTTTGCGTAGATATCGCTTGGAATGCTACTAAAATTGGTGTGAAATAAAGGGATGATTCCCACCGGCAACATAAATAGTAAACCAAACATAAAGGTGATGCGGTTTACGGTTACTGGCTGGTATACGGCGGTTAATTTTTTGACTCTTACCAAATACACCGCGTAAAACAAAGCGTTGATAGCAACGAAAATATCGCCCCGAATTGTACGTTCGTTGAAATGTGCGCCCTTGCCAAACATGAGCCACAGCGAACCTCCCGCAGCGGTTAATGTGCCAATCACAAACCAAAATTTGGGTAATTTTTTAATTCTTATATGATCAAAAATGCCAACAAACAGGGGTGTTACGAGCATTAAAATAGCGCCGTTGATTGGGTGGGTTAGTTCCAAACCTTTAAAGAACATGTACATGTTGGCGCAGGTTCCAAAAAAGGCGCAAATGGCAAATTCTATTGCATGTAATTTCCAGTTTACTTTTTCCCATTGAAAAAGCCTTGCTGTTAATTGAAACAATGTGAAGGCCGTGAAAATCCTTAATAAAACAAAGGCTTCCGGTGTGAGATGGTTGGGCATAATCTGGCCGGCCCATGAAAATAAAATTGCGTAAAGAAGTGATACAAAAAATAAGGCGATGTGTACAGGTAGCATGTTTAGCTCCAATTTTTGGCTTTTTTGATATTCTCGTAAGCCTTTTGAACATTGATAAATTTAGATTCTGCTGCTTTCTTTTCTGCATCGCTCAATCCTTGTAAACGATCAGGATGGAAACGCATAACCATTCTGCGGTAAGCTTTCTTTACATCATCCTCAGACGCTGTAGGTGAAACCTCCAAAATTTGGAAATCCGAATTGGGGGTGGAAACGAACATCGCCTTAATAGAAAGAAAATCTGGGGTGCTGATGCCCAGTTGTGTGGCAATCATTTGAATCAGTTGCAACTCAGAATTGGAAATATCGCCATCTGCTCTTGAAATCCTAAACAGAACATGCACCAACTCTAAGCGAGGGCTATAATTCATGCGGATTCTTAAGTTTCTGCAAACTTCATTGAGGTTGTGGTTTTGCTTTAAAAAATCACGCAATCTGAGCAGCATGTGTTTTGCTTCCTCCTCGCCATAAGTTCTTAATAGCATTGATTTTACAATGTCTAGCTCGGCTTTCATCACGCTTCCATCGGCATTCATGATGGCTGCAATGAGGATGAGCATTGAGTTTTGAAAATCTACGGGAGCGTGGTGGTTATAACCAAAACGAGAATTGGATTGGTAATAATTATTTTCTCGGCGATTTTGCTGAGAATCATCGGAATCGTTTCCCGATTTGTTCTTTTGTTCGCCCAAATAATCAAAATACATTCCAACCAAAAAGCCAATGATAGCGCCTTTTGCACCGGAAGACATGAGGCCGAGGAAGCCTCCAGCAGTTGCGAATTGGAGTCTCAATTTGTTGGAGCGGTTAGGAATGAATTAACGTTGGAAATCTTGAATGGTTTTGATTCGGTTTTTGAGGATGAGCTCTTGAACCGTCCAAATGTTGTTTTCCAGTGAGCTTTTTACCCAAAACAGTTGTGTTGTAAGGGTTCTTGCTTCATTCGGTACAACTTGCATTTTTATTTCTTCTTCGCCATTGGGAATGGGATAGAATTGTAAAATTATTTCTTTGTTATTGCCTTTGAAGTTGGGGTTTGCGGTAGTTGTGGCACTTGGTTTTTTTAAATCATAGCGAATGGTGAACAAGGGCGGAAAATGCAGCAAACTATCTTTCATGCGATTATTGTTATTAATGGCCGGTATATCGCCCACTTCACGGGTGATACTTTTGGCTAATTCTATGTAACCCGAGAGCAAGGCTTGGTTGCCATTTTGGGTTTGATTAAGATGATTTAGCAGGTTGTAATGGTCTTTTTGAGATTCGATGCTAAAGCTTTTTTCGGGATATCCGGTATAATTAAACGTAAGCTTGGCGATGTTTGATGGATCTTCGTTCACCAATTCGGGTGCTCTCCAGGCTTGAATATTATTGGTAAAGTTTGGTGTAAGGTAGCCAGTGAATCCGGGTACAACAATTTCGCAAGGCAATTCCGTATTGGGCAAATACATATAGGTAGCCATTTCGTTGGTAGTAGGAGGTCCCACAAAAAGGGTATGTTCTTCATCGCCCGATTTAAAAATTACTTTAATGCCTCGGGTTGCGATGAAGCGAGTAACGTGTTTCAGGGCTTTATTGGAAACGGGATTTTTTACTTGAAGTTGAGCGGATACATTATATAAAAGGTGGTGGATATTATTGGTATCGGCGATAAAGCGTTCGTTTTTATTTTTTACATACCAGATGTTATCAATTTTTTCGAGAATGAGGTAAGGTTGATTGGGGTTGTTTGGGGCGAAAGTAATGGAAGTAACCTGATTGGGTTTTTTAAGGGCGAAGGCATCTTGTGCGATTTGGTTAGTAGAATTTGGATTTTTCCAAAGGATCCAACCGATGAGAAGGGAACCGACTAAGACAGACAGGGTTATGATCAGGCGTTTTGACATTAGGGGTACAAATTTATATAAAGGAGGGAAAAAAATGGAGGGTAAAAGGGATGAAAGGGACGGGGGAGTGAATAGAATCGATGTGAGTAAGTGGAAAAGGTGGGTAATTGATAAAAAATGTGAGTGAAAAGGGGTTAGGTGTTAGGGGTAAAGTTTGGTTGGGTGGTGGTGATGTAACGCTATGTAAATCAGGGGGTGCGGTGGATTTTGGTAGTTGGGATGTAGGTTGGAAAATGTGTTATGATAAAGTGGACGATAAATTTTATGTGTAAAAAATCATCAAAGGGTTTGAAATATTTAGAAAAAGTTCTATTTTTGCAGTCCTTTTCGGAGGAAGCATCAATAAAACGATGTGAGAAACGTTCTTAAAAATACGCCACTTTAGCTCAGCTGGTAGAGCAACTGACTTGTAATCAGTAGGTCGTTGGTTCGATTCCGACAAGTGGCTCCAGTCCGTGTGAAACGGAAAAAAGAAAGTGAATTAGGTAACTAATTCATGGAGGGGGAAATACCAGAGTGGCCAAATGGGGCAGACTGTAAATCTGCTGGTTTATACCTTCGGAGGTTCGAATCCTTCTTTCCCCACTACATTTCACACAGGGCCAATGCGGGAGTAGCTCAGTTGGTAGAGCGACAGCCTTCCAAGCTGTAGGTCGCGGGTTCGAGCCTCGTCTCCCGCTCTTATTCTGTAGGAGCACAAGCTTTTACAGGGCAAGCCGATGTAGCTCAGGGGTAGAGCGTTTCCTTGGTAAGGAAAAGGTCAGGGGTTCAATTCCCCTCATTGGCTCAAAACACAAAGACAAACACAACTATGGCAAAAGAAACATTTGACCGTTCCAAGCCGCACTTGAACATTGGTACCATTGGTCACGTTGACCACGGAAAGACCACGTTGACTGCGGCTATTACATCAGTATTGGCCAATGCAGGTCTATCTGAAGCTCGTTCATTCGACTCTATCGATTCAGCTCCTGAAGAGAAAGAGCGTGGTATCACAATCAACACGGCTCACGTTGAGTATTCAACTGGCAACCGTCACTATGCTCACGTAGACTGTCCAGGTCACGCTGACTATGTGAAGAACATGGTTACTGGTGCTGCTCAGATGGACGGTGCCATTTTGGTTGTTGCATCTACAGACGGGCCGATGCCACAAACCCGCGAGCACATTTTGTTAGCTCGTCAGGTAGGTGTACCTCGTTTGGTAGTATTCATGAACAAAGTAGACATGGTGGATGATCCAGAACTTCTTGATTTGGTAGAGATGGAAATCCGCGAATTGTTGGACTTCTATGAGTTCGACGCTGATAACACACCAATCATCCGTGGTTCAGCATTGGGTGGTTTGAATGGTGATCCAAAGTGGGTTGATACTATCATGCAATTGATGGAATCAGTAGACAATTGGGTACCAGTTCCACCACGTTTGGTTGATCAACCATTCTTGATGCCTGTTGAAGACGTATTCTCTATTACTGGTCGTGGTACTGTTGCTACGGGTCGTATTGAGCGTGGAGTAATCAACGTAGGTGACGGTGTAGAAATCATTGGATTTGGTGCTTCTATGACATCAACTTGTACTGGAGTAGAGATGTTCCGTAAGTTGTTGGATCGTGGTGAGGCTGGTGACAACGCAGGTTTGTTGTTGCGTGGTGTAGACAAGAACGATATCCGTCGTGGTATGGTAATTTGCGCACCTAAGTCTGTAACTCCACATAAGAAGTTCAAGGCTGAGGTTTATGTATTGAGTAAAGAAGAAGGTGGACGTCATACTCCATTCTTCAACAAGTACCGTCCTCAGTTCTATTTCCGTACAACAGACGTAACTGGTGAGATCATGTTGCCAGCTGGTACTGAAATGGTAATGCCTGGTGATAACATTTCAATTGAAGTTGAATTGATTCAGCCAATCGCATTAGAGAAGAACTTGCGTTTCGCTATCCGTGAGGGTGGTAGAACCGTAGGTGCTGGTCAGGTTACTGAAATTATCGAGTAATAGATTTATTTATTATTCATAAAAGAAGGAGTGCTTTTACGCACTCCTTTTTCTACGGGCATAGTTCAATGGTAGAATAGAGGTCTCCAAAACCTTTGATCAGGGTTCGAATCCTTGTGCCCGTGCTAATAAAAGCGCAATGTTTGGAAGAATCAGTCATTACTTCCGTGAGGCAAAAGATGAATTGGTAAACAAGGTATCTTGGCCTACATGGGAAGAATTGAGAGAAAGCACATGGATTGTGCTTATCGCCTCATTGATATTTGCTCTAGTTATTTGGGCATTGGATAGCGTATTGGGTGTATCATTAACCCAATTCTATAAACTGTTTAAATAAGAACAAGATGACAAACACAGAAGAAAGACACAAATGGTATGTAGTTCGCGCGATCACCGGACAGGAGAAGAAGGTGAAGCACAATATTGAGGTTGAGTTAGAGCGCGACCGTAAGACTGATTTTGTGCCTGATATTCTGATTCCAACCGAGAAGGTTTACCAGATAAAAAATGGTAAGAAGACCATCAAGGAAAGAAATGCATTCCCTGGTTACATTTTGATTCACGCAGATTTCTCTGATCCAGAGATTATGCCGTTGATTAAGAGTGTAAGTGGGGTTGTTGGTTTTTTGGGAGCTAAGGACCAGCCGGTTCCATTGCGTCCTAGTGAACTAAGCAGAATTTTAGGAACTGCAGACAGTTTAACTGACACAGAAGTGGTTGATGACGAGCACTTCATGGTAGGGGAGGCTGTTAAGGTAATAGATGGCCCATTCAATGATTTCGATGGAGTTATTGAGGAGGTTAATGAGGAGAAGCGTAAACTCAAGGTTATGGTTAAGATTTTCGGACGCCGTACACCGTTAGAGTTGAACTACAACCAAATTCAGAAATTGTAACGTAACAGTAAAATGGCAAAAGAAATAACAGGGTATGTAAAGCTACAGGTTAAAGGTGGTCAGGCCAACCCAGCGCCACCGATTGGTCCGGCATTGGGTTCAAAGGGTTTGAACATCATGGACTTCTGTAAGCAATTTAACGCTCGTACACAAGACAAGATGGGTAAGGTGTTGCCGGTGGTAATCACGGTTTATGCAGATAAATCATTTGATTTCATCATTAAAACTCCTCCTGTGGCAACGCAATTGTTAGAAGTAACAAAGTTGCAAAAAGGTTCAGCTGAGCCAAACAGAAAGAAAGTAGGTTCTGTTTCTTGGGATCAAGTTCGCCAGATCGCACAAGATAAGATGCCTGATTTAAACTGCTTCACTGTTGAATCAGCAATGAAACTCGTTGCAGGAACTGCACGTAGTATGGGTATCACAGTAACAGGGGACGCTCCCTTTTAATTAAATTGTTATGAAAGTTGGTAAAAAAAGAAAAGAAGCGCTAGCAAAATACGATAACACCAAGACTTACACTTTGATGGAAGCTTGTAAAATCGTAAAAGAAATTTCAAGCACTAAGTTTGATTCTTCTGTTGATATTGACGTTCGATTGGGCGTTGATCCTCGTCAGGCTAATCAAATGGTACGTGGTGTTGCCTCATTGCCTCATGGCTTGGGTAAGACTGTTCGCGTATTGGTGTTGTGTACTCCTGATAAAGAAGCAGAAGCTAAAGAAGCGGGTGCAGATCACGTTGGATTGGACGATTATATCGAGAAGATCTCAGGTGGCTGGACCGATATCGACATCATCATTGCTGTTCCTAGTGTAATGGCTAAGTTGGGTCGTTTGGGTAAAGTATTGGGTCCGCGTAACTTGATGCCAAACCCAAAGAGTGGTACTGTTACTTTAGAAGTTGGCAAAGCTGTAACTGAGGTTAAAGCTGGTAAGATTGACTTTAAAGTAGACAAAACAGGTATCATTCATACCTCAATTGGTAAATCTTCATTTGATGCTGATAAACTATCTGAAAACGCAACTGAATTGATTCAGGTGTTGCACAGATTGAAGCCAAGTGCTGCAAAAGGTACTTACTTCAAGAGCATTTACATGAGCAGTACCATGAGTCCAAGTATTATTATCGATGTTAAATCTATTCCTGGAATCTAAGTAGTATGAACAAGAACGATAAAGCTGCAGTTGTAGCAGAATTAACTGAAACATTCAAAAACAACAACTTTGTATATCTTGCCGATACTACTGGTTTAACGGCAAACGAAACAAACGCATTAAGAAGAATGTTGTTTGCTAAAGGAGTAAGTATGGTAATGGTGAAGAACACCTTATTGCGTATTGCGATGCAAGAAAGCGGCAAAGACTTTGGCGCTTTGCAAGATCGTAGCATGAAGGGTCAAACTTGTGTATTAACTTCTGAAGTACAAAAGGCTCCAGCGGAAAGCTTGAAGCAATTCCGGGGTGCTAAAGATAAGCCTGTATTAAAAGGTGCTTGGATTGATAACGCTGTATTTTTGGGCGATGATCAATTGGCAACTTTGGTAAACTTGAAGACCAAGGAAGATTTGGTTGGAGAGATCATTGGCTTGTTGCAATCTCCTATCAAGAACGTTATCGGTGGCTTGCAGAACAGCGGTCCACAGAAAATTGGTGGCTTGATCAAAGCTTTGGAAGAGAGATAATTCAATTCCATATTAAAATTTAAAAAACAAAAACTAACAAATTAAAAAAAACTCTTAAATTCAATAACAATGGTAGATTTAAAAGAATTCGCGAATCAGTTGGTAAATCTCACTGTAAAAGAGGTTAATGAACTTGCTCAAATTTTGAAAGATGAGCACGGTATTGAACCTGCTGCTGCTGCTGTTGCTGTAGCTGCCCCAGCTGCTGGTGGTGGTGACGGTGCTGCTGCTGCTGAGCAAACAGAATTCGACGTTATTTTAACTAACGCTGGCGCTAACAAGTTGCAAGTTGTTAAGGTTGTAAAAGACTTAACTGGCTTGGGCTTGAAAGAGGCTAAAGACGTAGTTGACGGTGCCCCTAAGGCTGTTAAAGAAAAAGTTTCAAAAGCTGAAGCTGAAGATTTAGCTGCTAAATTGAAAGAGGCTGGCGCTGAAGTTGAAGTCAAGTAAGATCCCAACACAAACTCCAAAAGGCCCCGGCGAAACCGTGGGCCTTTTGGGCGTTTTTAGGTAACAGAAAGATTTTCGTCGACGATTTTGTTACTTAGAACGAAGACAACACCATTGTCAAACATTAAAAAAACCCAACATTGAGTACAACACAAAATAAAAGGATTTCTTTCGGCAAGGTTAAGCATGCCATTGAGTATCCCGACTTTTTGGACGTTCAATTAAAGAGCTTCCAGGAGTTTTTCCAATTAGACACGCCATCTGACATGCGTGAGGGCGAAGGATTGTACAAGGTATTTGCGGAAAATTTTCCCATTACAGATACCCGTAACATCTTCGTATTAGAGTTCCTCGATTACTTTGTTGATCCCCCACGTTACACCCTACAAGAGTGTATCGAAAGAGGTTTAACATACGCAGTTCCTTTGAAGGCTAAGTTAAAATTGAGCTGTAATGATCCTGAACACGAGGATTTCCAAACCATCGTTCAAGATGTTTATTTAGGTACTATTCCTTACATGACCCCCAACGGCACCTTTATTATTAATGGTGCTGAACGTGTTATTGTGAGCCAGTTGCACCGTTCACCAGGTGTATTCTTTGGACAGAGTATTCACTCTAATGGTACCAAGTTATATTCTGCTCGTGTAATTCCATTCAAGGGTTCTTGGATTGAATTTGCAACAGACGTTAACGCGGTGATGTATGCTTATATCGATCGTAAGAAAAAGTTCCCTGTAACAACTTTGTTACGTGCCATCGGTTTTGAAGGCGATAAGGATATCTTGGATATATTCGGTTTAAGTGAAGAAGTTAAAGTTTCTAAGGCGGGCTTGAAGCGCGTTGTAGGTCGTAAATTGGCTGCACGTGTTCTTCGCACTTGGATTGAAGATTTCGTAGACGAAGATACCGGTGAGGTAGTATCTATTGAGCGTAACGAAGTGATTTTAGAGCGTGATACTGTTATCAGCGAAGATCATATCGATACTATCGTAGACGCAGGTGTTAAGTCTATAATCTTAACGAGCGAAAGCACATCTAACATTAGTTATGATGTAATTTATAACACCCTTCAAAAAGATACTTCGAACAATGGTAAAGAAGCTTTGGAGGTAATTTATCGCCAATTACGTAATGCAGATCCACCAGATGAAGAAACCGCAAGAGGTATTATCGAGCGTTTGTTCTTCTCTGATAAGCGTTATGATTTGGGCGATGTAGGTCGTTATAGAATCAATAAAAAGTTAAACATAGACACGGCTATGGACGTGAAAGTGTTAACTAAAGATGATATTATCAGCATCATCAAGTATTTGATTGAGTTGTATAATGGTTCAGAGATACTTGACGATATCGACCACTTAAGTAACAGAAGGGTTCGTACTGTAGGTGAGCAATTATATGCTCAATTCGGTGTGGGCTTAGCACGTATGGCAAGAACCATTCGTGAAAAGATGAACATTCGTGATAATGAGGTATTCACTCCTCAGGATTTGGTGAATGCGCGTACTCTGTCATCTGTTATCAATTCTTTCTTTGGTACAAACCAGTTGAGCCAATTCTTGGATCAAATTAACCCATTGGCTGAGATTACGCACAAGCGTAGATTGAGTGCCCTTGGTCCAGGTGGTTTGAGTAGAGAGAGAGCAGGTTTTGAGGTTCGTGACGTTCACTATACCCATTACGGTAGATTGTGTACAATTGAAACGCCAGAAGGTCCTAACATCGGTTTGATTTCTTCATTGTGTGTTCACGCGAAGATCAATGGAATGGGCTTCTTGGAAACACCATACAGACAGGTAATTGACGGTAAGGTTGCAGAAGGTATCGTTTATTTGAGTGCGGAAGAGGAAGATGGAAAAACCATCGCCCAGGCAAACGCAGCTTTAGACGATAAAGGAAACTTTAAAACTGAAATGGTAAAAAGCCGTAAGGAAGGTGACTTCCCATTGGTTCCGCCAGCTCAGTTGGAGTACATGGACGTAGCGCCTAACCAGATTGTATCTATTGCAGCGAGTTTGATTCCTTTCTTGGAGCACGATGACGCAAACCGTGCGTTGATGGGATCTAACATGCAACGTCAGGCAGTTCCTTTATTGAGACCTGAAGCGCCAATTGTTGGTACAGGTTTGGAGGAAAAGGTAGCAAGAGATTCTCGTTCATTAATTAATGCAGAGGGCAATGGTGAAGTAGTTTATGTAGATGCTCGTGAAATTAAAATCAAGTATGATCATAATGATATGGATGATTTGGTTTCTTTCACTGGCGATACCAAAACCTATTACTTGACTAAGTTCCGCAGAACTAACCAAAACTCTTGTATCAACTTGAGACCGATTGTTCAACGTGGCGATCGTGTTAAAAAAGGTCAGGTTTTGTGTGAAGGTTATGCAACGCAAGGAGGTGAATTGGCATTAGGTAGAAACCTTCGTGTAGCTTACATGCCATGGCAAGGTTACAACTTTGAGGATGCGATAGTGATTTCTGAGAAGGT
The DNA here is from genome assembly GCA_021151535.1 of Sphingobacteriia bacterium. Lineage (GTDB taxonomy): Bacteria > Bacteroidota > Bacteroidia > NS11-12g > UBA955 > JAGKXC01. Next base: position 12,049 of record JAGKXC010000038.1, read on the forward strand.
TGTAAAAGAAGATTGGTATACTACAGTTTACATCACAGAATATGAATTGGAAGTTAGAGACACCAAGCGTGGTGAGGAAGAATTAACCAATGATATTCCTAACGTAAGTGAAGAAATGACTCGTAATCTCGACGATAACGGTTTGATCCGTGTAGGTGCAGAGGTTAAGGAGGGCGATATTTTAATTGGTAAAATCACTCCTAAAGGTGAAACTGAGCCATCGCCAGAAGAAAAATTGTTACGTGCAATTTTCGGTGATAAGGCTGGTGACGTGAAGGACGCTTCATTGAAAGCGCCTCCAGGTGCACAAGGTGTGGTAATTGGCAAGAAATTATTTGCTAAAACCAAGAAAGATAAAGGCGCTCGTTCTGGAGACAAGGCTAGATTAACGAAGATGGAAGAAGACCATCGCAAGGAATTGGGCATGTTGAAAGAGGAGTTGGTTAAGAAATTGTTCCAATTGGTTGGAAGCAAAACTTCTCAAGGTGTATATAACATGTACAGCGAGGAGTTGATTCCAAAAGGAACCAAGTTTACCCAAAAGAACTTGTTGAGCATTGACTATAGCAATGTAAACTATCATAACTGGACATCTGATGATGAAAAGAATGAATTGGTAGTTAGATCATTGACAAACTATATCAACGTTCACAACGAGAAGATCACAAACTTCAAACGCGAGCATTATGCAATTAGCGTAGGTGACGAATTACCAACTGGTATTTTGCAGTTAGCAAAGGTGTATGTTGCCAATAAACGTAAGTTGAAAGTGGGTGATAAGATGGCGGGACGTCACGGTAACAAGGGTATTGTTGCACGTATTGAGCGTGAAGAAAATATGCCTTTCCTTGATGACGGAACTCCTATGGATATCGTATTGAATCCATTGGGTGTACCTTCTCGTATGAACTTGGGTCAGATTTATGAAACTGTATTGGGTTGGGCTGGTAAAGAATTGGGTGTGAAATTCGCAACGCCAATTTTTGACGGAGCAACAAACGAAGAGTTGGATTCTTACACTGAAAAGGCTGGAATTCCTAAGAACGGTTTGGTTTATTTGAACGATGGTTTAACAGGTGGTAAGTTTGACCAACCAACTACAGTTGGTGTGAGTTATATGTTGAAGTTAGGACACATGGTTGACGACAAAATGCACGCTCGTTCAATCGGTCCATACTCACTTATTACTCAACAGCCATTGGGTGGTAAAGCTCAATTTGGTGGTCAGCGTTTTGGTGAGATGGAAGTATGGGCGTTGGAAGCATTTGGTGCATCTAACATCTTGCGTGAAATCCTTACCATTAAGTCTGATGATATTGTGGGTCGTGCGAAAGCTTATGAAGCGATCGTTAAGGGCGATAATATCACCAACATTGGCACCCCAGAGTCATTTAATGTGCTGCTGCATGAATTGCGCGGCTTAGGTTTGGAAGTTACTTTCATGGAATAATTATTCTGCAAAAAACAACATGCAACTTCAAAAGAAAACACAAAAAATTGGCAGCAACTTCAGCAAGATTCGTATCTCGCTTGCATCGCCAGAAAACATATTACGTCGTAGTTTTGGTGAGGTAACAAAGCCAGAAACCATCAACTATCGCAGTTATAAGCCAGAAATGGGCGGATTATTCTGTGAGCGCATTTTCGGTCCTATTAAGGATTACGAATGTCATTGCGGAAAGTACAAGCGTATTCGTTACAAGGGTATTGTTTGTGACCGTTGTGGTGTAGAGGTAACTGAGAAGAAGGTGAGAAGAGAGCGTATGGGTCATATCAACTTGGTAGTTCCTGTAGCTCACATCTGGTATTTCCGTTCTTTGCCTAACAAGATTGGTTATTTATTGGGTATCCCAACCAAGAAATTGGACATGGTGATTTACTACGAGCGTTATGTAGTAATTCAGCAGGGTATTGCTACCAATGTTAACTATTTAGATTTGTTAACTGAGGAAGAATACTTGGATATTCAAGATTCATTGCCAAAAGAGAATCAGCAATTAGAAGACAACGATCCTAACAAATTCATTGCTAAGATGGGTGCTGAGGCGTTGAACGAATTGTTGGGACGTTTGGACTTAAATAAATTGAGTTACGATTTGCGTAACCAAGCTGCTACTGAGACATCCCAGCAGCGTAAGCAAGAGGCCTTGAAGCGTTTGAAAGTAATTGAAAGCTTCAGAGGTGCTCAAAATACAGGTGAAAATCGCCCAGAATGGATGATTTTGAAGATGTTGCCTGTAATTCCACCAGAATTAAGACCATTGGTTCCTTTGGAAGGCGGAAGATTTGCAACGTCTGACTTGAACGATTTGTACAGAAGAGTTATCATCCGTAATAATCGTTTGAAGCGCTTGATTGAGATCAAAGCTCCAGAAGTAATTTTACGTAACGAAAAGCGTATGCTTCAAGAGGCTGTTGACTCATTATTAGACAATACTCGTAGAGCTAGTGCGGTTAAGAGTGAAGGTAACAGACCATTGAAATCTTTGAGTGATATGCTTAAGGGTAAGCAGGGTCGTTTCCGTCAGAACTTGTTGGGTAAGCGTGTTGATTACTCTGGTCGTTCTGTAATCGTAGTAGGGCCTACATTGAAATTAAACGAGTGCGGATTGCCTAAGAACATGGCTGCTGAATTATTCAAGCCATTTATTATCCGTAAGTTGATTGAAAGGGGTATTGTAAAGACCGTAAAAACAGCAAAGAAAATTGTAGAGAAGAAGGATCCGGTAATTTGGGATATTCTTGAGAATATTTTGAAGGGCCATCCTGTGTTGTTAAACCGTGCTCCTACGTTGCACAGATTGGGTATCCAGGCTTTCCAACCTAAATTGGTAGAAGGTAAGGCTATCCAATTGCACCCATTGGTTTGTACAGGTTTTAACGCTGACTTTGACGGTGACCAGATGGCTGTTCACGTACCTTTGGGTAACGCGGCTATCGCTGAGGCTCAATTGTTGATGTTGGCTTCTCATAACATTTTGAACCCAGCTAACGGTTCTCCAGTAACTGTACCTTCTCAGGATATGATCTTGGGTCTTTACTATATCACTAAAGATAGAAAAGGCACTCCAGAGCATCCTGTAAAAGGTGAAGGTTTAACATTCTATGGTGCTGAGGAAGCTATCATCGCTTATAACGAAGGTAGAGCTGAATTGCATGCGAAAGTTAAATGTAAAGTTACGGTTCGTGAAAACGATGAGTTGGTAACCAAATTGATTGATACATCTGTAGGTAGAATTATTTTCAACCAGGTTGTACCAGAAGAAGTTGGTTATTTGAACGAATTGTTGAAGAAGAAGAACTTGCGTGATATCATTTCAAACATTATTCGTTTGAGTGGTGTAGCTAAGGCTGCTGACTTCTTGGATAATATCAAGAATTTAGGTTTCTTCTACGCATTCCGCGGTGGTTTGAGCTTTAACTTGAGTTATGTAAGAATTCCAAAAGAGAAAGAGGAATTGGTTAACAAGGCGATCGAAGAAGTATTGGAAATCCAATCTAATGCAGATATGGGCTTCATTACAAACAATGAGCGTTATAACCAAGTAATTGACCTTTGGACACGTGTAAACAACCAATTGGCTCGTATCTTAATTAATGATTTGCAAAACGACGATCAAGGTTTCAACCCAATCTATATGATGTTGGACTCTGGAGCTCGTGGTTCTAAGGAGCAGATCAGACAGTTAGGTGGTATGAGAGGTTTGATGGCTAAGCCTCAGAAGAACTCTGGAAATTCTGGTGGTGATACCATTGAAAACCCAATTATTTCAAACTTCAAAGAAGGTTTGAACGTATTGGAGTACTTCGTATCTACGCACGGTGCTCGTAAAGGTTTGGCGGATACAGCGTTGAAAACTGCGGATGCAGGTTACTTGACTCGTCGTTTGCACGACGTAGCTCAAGACGTTGTTATCACTGAACACGATTGTGGTACATTGAGAGGTATTTCAATGAGCGCAATCATCAACAACGACGAAGTTACTGAGTCATTGTTCGAGCGTATTTTGGGTAGAACTGCATTAGACGATGTTTACCATCCTGTTACTGGCGAATTAATCGCTGCAGGTGGAACTGAATTGGATGAAGTTTATTCTCAAGCAATCGAAGATGCTGGTATTGAAGAATTAGAAATTCGTTCTGTATTGACTTGTGAGACTTTAACTGGTGTTTGTGCACTTTGTTATGGTAGAAACTTGTCTACAGGTAGAAGAGTAAACGTAGGTGAGTCTGTAGGTGTAATTGCTGCGCAGTCTATCGGTGAACCTGGTACTCAGTTAACATTGCGTACTTTCCACACGGGTGGTGCCGCGATGAACATTGCTGCTGAGAATACATTGGATACTAAGTATGATGGTGTAATTAGCTTAGACAGTATGAGAACTGTAACCAAGGTTGAAACTGATGAGAACGGTGAAGTTAAAAACACTGAAATCGTATTGGGTAGATCGGGTGAGGTTAGAATTTTGGAACCAAAAACCAAAACTGTTATCACTACTTTCAACATCCCTTACGGTGCTCATTTGATGGTTAAAGAAGGTCAGAAAGTGAAGAAGGGCGATATCCTATGTACATGGGATCCATTTAACACTTTGATTATCTCTGATATCGACGGTAAACTTTCTTATGAAAACATCGTTGAAGGCATTAACATGCGTGAAGAGGGTGATGAGCAAACTGGTTTGAGCGAATTGGTAATTACAGAAACCAAAGACAAAACTAGAACTCCTCAGTTCAAAGTAGACGGTGGTGAAGATAACATTAAGATCTTCAACATGCCTGTAGGTGCTATCTTGGTTGCTAAAGAAGGTTCTAAGGTGAATGCCGGTGAAATCTTAGCTAAGATTCCAAGAAGTGCTACAAGAACCCGAGACATTACTGGCGGTTTGCCACGTGTAACAGAATTGTTCGAAGCCCGTAACCCATCTAACCCTGCGGTAGTAGCTGAAATTGATGGTGTTGTAACTTATGGCGTTTCTAAGCGTGGTAACCAGGAAATTATTGTAACATCTAAAGATGGTGAAGTGAAGCATTATCAAGTAGCATTGTCTAAGCACATTTTGGTGCACGATGGCGACTATGTGCGTGCAGGTCAACCATTGAGTGATGGTGCAATTACTCCTCAAGATATCCTAAGAATTGAAGGTCCTGCAGCGGTTCAACGTTATGTGTTGAATGGAATTCAGGAAGTATATCGTTTACAAGGTGTAAAAATCAACGACAAGCACATCGAGGTTATCGTTCGTCAGATGATGCAGAAGATGGAAGTTGTTGATCCAGGTGATACCAGATTCCTTGAAAGTGAATTGGTTGATCGTTGGTCATTGCGTAAGGAAAACGATTGGATTTGGGATAAAAAGGTTGTAACCGATGCAGGTGAAAGTTCTGAAATGCATGCCGGTCAGATTGTAAGTCTGAAGGATTTGCGTCAAGAGAATAGCGCATTGCGTCGTCAAGATCTTAAGCCTGTTCAATTCAGAGATGCTGTTCCGGCTACTGCTCAGTACGTGTTGCAAGGTATTACAAAGGCTTCATTGGGTACACAGAGCTTCATGAGTGCTGCGTCGTTCCAGGAAACAACCAAAGTATTGAACGAAGCTGCAATTTCAGGTAAAGTAGATGAATTGCGTGGTTTGAAAGAGAACGTAATCGTGGGTCACTTGATCCCAGCTGGTACTGGTATGCGTGCTTATGAGCATGTAGTAACTGGTTCTAGAGAAGAATACGATCGTATGATGGCTACCAAATTCGCTGCTGACGAAGTTGAAGCAGAAGCTTAATTTCAATCATATTGAATTTTTAAAAAGGCGATTCGAAAGAATCGCCTTTTTTGTTTTAAGTCGTTTGAGTTTTAGTTATGAACGTTAGCAAGAACCAAGGGAATTTAATTATTGATTGGCTGTAATTAATTGGTAGGAATGGTTTTAAGTATTTGAAGTGCTAAAATTTATAAATAGCATAAATTGATCCGCTATCTCGCATCAGCCAATAAATCTTGTAAAAAAATAAGCAAATTTGGCTCTTACGAAAGTTTTGCTCTTAAGCAAGTGTAGACCTTACTCTTACAGTAATTAATCCATGTTTTGATGCGAAATCTGCGTTTGATACAGGTTTGCATAATGTCCGCCGGCGGCAATTAAAGAGGCATGATTGCCGCTTTCCAAAACCTCACCTTTGTCCATCACAATGATTTGATCGGCCTGTGAAACAGTACTCAATCTATGCGCTATTACTATAGCTGTGCGGTTTTGTAAAAGCTTTTCAATTGCCGCCTGGATTAATTGTTCTGTTTCAGTATCGATAGAAGATGTGGCTTCATCCAGTAGGATAATCCGAGGATCAAACGCCAATGCCCTAATGAATGAAATTAACTGACGTTGACCCATACTTAGGGTCATTCCGCGTTCCATTACATTGTAGTTAAAACCACCAGGCAGTTTTTCAATAAAGTCATAAGCGCCAATGCTCATCGCCGCACTTCGCATTTTTTCAATGTCAATGCTAGGATGATGCAGACGAATATTGTCGTTAATGCTGCCGGAAAACAGGAATACATCTTGTAAAACCAAGGCGATTTGGTTACGCACTGATGTTAAATCTAGTGATTTGATATCAAGATTGTCAAGTAAAATATCGCCCTTTTGATGTACGTATAATTGATTTACCAAACTAGCGATGGTGGTTTTACCGCTTCCGGTTGCTCCCACAATAGCCAAAGTTTGCGAAGGCTGAATAGTGAAGTTGATACCTTTGAGAATCCAATTTGGTTCGTTGTATGCAAACCAAACATCGCGAAATTCTATTTTACCTGTTAATTTCGGAGCGATTTCACCACCGTGCGATTCATTGTAAGCTTCATTGTCGATTAATTCAAAAATTCTCTCTGCCGCTACAACACCCATTTGAATGTTGTTGAATCGGTCTGCGATAGCTCTCACTGGTCTAAAGAACAAGTTAATAAACATAATGAAAGCTGTTAATTCACCGAATTCAATTTGTCCTTTAACCAAGTTGCCGGATCCGTACCAAACGATGAACGAGAAGCATAAGGCAACCAAAACTTCTACAATGGGGAAGAAGATGGCATAGTAATAAATAGAGCGAATATTGGCATCTCTGTGGTCTTGGTTGATTTTGTCGAACCGTCGTTTTTCTTCTTTCTGGCGATTGAAAAGCTGCACCACTTGCATGCCTGTGATTCTTTCTTGCAAAAAGGCATTTAATTTGGCAACTTGAGCTCTTACATCTTGGAATGTATCTCTGGTTCCTTTACGGAATTTATTCGCTGCAAATAACAAAAGTGGTACAACAGATAAACTGATTAGGGTAAGTTTAACATCCATGTAAAGCATGCATCCCAAAATCACAAAGATTTGAATTAAATCGCCGGCGATGGTGATGATACCTGAAGAGAACAAATCAGTAATGGTTTGTATGTCGGAAATACTTCTTGTAACTGCAGTTCCTACGGGTGTTTTATCGAAGAACCCTAATTTTAATCGAATCAAATGTTCATAAACGAATTGGCGCATTCTTAAGATTACAGATTGGCCAATACTCTCACTGATATAGGAATTCAGGAATCCCAATGCGGCTTGCAAAATGAGCCAGATGAA
>JAGKXC010000131.1 GCA_021151535.1 Sphingobacteriia bacterium
AAGAAAAAGCTGCTTCAACAGAGGCGGCTTTTTCTTTGTTACAAACTTCCAATTTCTATCTTCGCAGTAAATCAAACACAACTTCAATCGCCCATGTCCTCTCAACTCGTTGATCAATACATCCAGCAATTCCCTCCACAAACACAAGTAAAACTTCAGGAATTGCGTAGTTTGATTCTTGCGATCGCCCCAGAAGCGCAAGAAGTTATCAGTTATAAAATGCCGGCTTACAAACTTAAATCAATCATGGTTTATTATGCGGGCTATGCCAATCATATTGGATTTTACCCAACCGGACAGGGCATGGAAGCCTTTAAACACAAAATGGGAAACTACAAACACTCCAAAGGAGCGGTGCAGTTCCCCATCAATCAGCCTCTGCCAGTAGACCTAATTACAGAAATGGTTGAATTCCGCAAAAGTCACTGTCAATAAAGCGATATCAAATTATTTATCAGCGCCGTCATTCTGACCGCGTACAACCGCTTTCGCGCCAATGGCATTACCCATTTGCATACCCACTTCAATGTCGCTGCGATAGTGAATACCACCAATCAATCTACTCTTGCTCGCTTCATCAGCCATTGCTGTATAACTTGCGGCATTAGCAGGATTGATGTAGGCCAACACAGTAGCCGCCGCACCACTAAATGTGCTGTGACCTGAAGTATATGCTGGAAAATTAGGGATACCTGTCAATGTTTTGATATTTGGATCAATTTGGGTAGGTCTAGCGTTATAAAAATAATTCTTCGCATCCCAACAGCAAATTGCTGCTTGAAACATTGAAATATTCAACAAGGCTAAATTTCTAGCCCAACGAATTTCACTAAAATTCATCTTCACAAAATCTTCGCAAGCAATGGCATTCCAGTGCCCTGGAGGGGTATAAGTTCCTGCACCATCAGCCCAAAAATGAACGATGCGGTAATTTTCACGCGTATCATTTTGGGTGTAACTCAATACTTCAGCAAGTTCTTTTGTATGTTGCTCAGATCCAACAACCGGAGGCGGAACAGGTCGATTAGAAATCACTTCGGTAGTATCCATCAACATGCCAATAACACGTCCAAACAATGGCAACATTGGCGGACGGGCAGGACTTTCCAAACTCTTCCATGCAACATCGCCTCGTGCTTCCGCATTTGCCACCAATTGAGACCAATCAGCCTGTGTTCCCACGGCCTTAGATGCTCTATCATTTCTTGCACGCGTAATAAATTTACCGGCAACAGCCTTACCCAAATCAGCGCCTGCATTCACTTCACTGCGCGTATTTGCCCCCGCCATAATGCGATAATTCTTACAATCATTTAACTTCTTTTGGATATAATCTTGCTCTCCCGGGAACAACATTTGCAACATCGCCGCAGCCGCACCAGCAGCAACCGCTTCCTCGCAAGGATATGCATAATCATCACCCACGGGAATTAATTCATTGATGGTTGGATCTACCGCAGATGGTCTAGGTCTTTTGTATAGAGATTTATAATGATATGCCGCTACCAATGCATCATACTGAGCCGAAGTAACATAAGCATAGGCCCTAGCAGCGTATGGCGGATTGGCAAACGGAAACAACGGATAAGCCAATGGGTTTGTACCACTTGGAACCGGATAGGTTCCATCTGCATTTTGAACAGGAGCCAAATTATACTTTGCTACCAATTCTCTCAAAATTTCGTTCCATCTCAATACCACTCCCGCACTCCAATAATCCATTACCTCCTTGTCGTCATCACTCATTTTATCTTGCCAACTTTTGATTTCCAACAACTCCAACTTGTAATCTGGACTTGTAGTAGCAATGGGCGATGCAAGGGCAAACTCATCAGGCTTAGTTAACAAAATTGGCAACCATGTACCTCCATTTGTATCCAATTTCGCAGGCTGTAAAGCCGGGAATTCATTCCGCTGTTGCACATCATCACTGCATGAAACAACCCACATTAATCCCGCAATAACAGCACTATATATCGATATTTTAATAAATTTATTTTTCATCCGTAAACTCATTATTTCTTAGAAAAATCAGCTTGATAAACCAAACCCAATTGTACAGTATGGGTTTGTCCTACGTTTCTTCCGGCGATGGTTTTATTTGCATTCGCCATCACGCTCAATCCATTCAACAAATTGATGGGATATTTAATATTCACGCCCACGCGAGTGGCATCCATGTTGTTGCTTAAAAATGGCATATCGTTTCTACGAATATCAAAGCCACCCAAGGTATTCATTACATCCAAATACAGTTCAAAAATCTTTTCGGCATGATCCCTCCAACCCAATCTTACATTGTAACCAAAAACACTGGGCATGGCTACCATATTGCTGTAAATTAACTGATCAGTGTAATAAGCTGTGCGATCAATTTTCACTTGATTTCGAACGGTATATGTTCCAGATAATGTACCATACCAATGTCCTTTTTGGCCGTCAACGATCAATCTTCCCATCCCAGTTTTACTACCCAAACCAATAGAAAGTGGCAAATAATCAGCCACATAATGGGTTAAAGGCGAACTTCCACCCAAAATCCCAACTGCGCTAAACTCAATCCCCATCATGGTCTTCAACATCAACTCCTTTTTTAACATTAATGTTAAATCTTGGATACCTGATTGTGCGTGCAAAGTGCCGGCAGTGGCCGTGTTACTCACGTAAGGAGCCATAGCAATTACATTTAACTTATCTGTTAACCCATAGTTTGCCATCGCCATAGCAAATTGGCTGTTTACTGAACCAATATTTAAATTTTCACGATACAAAGTGCCCTCCCAATAATGATTCCATGTGGATTGGCCTGCGATAACACCTCCACAGAGATTATTTTTGGGCATAAACAATGCATCAATATCCGTCTGAGCCTTCAAAGAAGGAATCAACGTAACTACTGAGATAATTAACGTAAGTAGTTTATTTTTCATAGGCAGGGTTTTAGGGGATAATTATCAATTTCTTCAACTTCCCGATGCTAAATTATTGATTTTTCACATAACAACGATTAACAAACATCAGAGATTCGACAAATATATACCACTAAGTGAATTTCACACCATGTTATGCATCAATCCCTTATGACTATTTTCCTTAATGCGCAATGTAATTCACCCAATGTAATAATATCTTTGGTACCTGTTACGTTATTCTGTTTATGAAAAATCGAAAGATTTTATACCTAATCGCTTCAATTTTAGTCATCATTATCGTCATAGCCCAATCTCCCCTAAAAAAAGGCATTGCAGAGAGCTCCAACAAGCAAACAAAAAAACTCAAATTTATGCAGTTGCCTTTTACTCCAAAAATTGGCGATAAATTAGATAGCTTTAACGGCGTTTATGTTCATTACAACGGAATGGTTCCCAATGTAGTAGGCAGAAACGTTGCCCCAGATGGGTACAACTTGGGTTTAAAATATCAATGTGTGGAATTCGTAAAACGCTATTACTATTATCATTACAAACACAAAATGCCGGATAGTTATGGCGATGCCAAAGACTTTTATAACGGTAAAATTGCCGATGGAACAATCAATAAAAGAAGAAATCTGTTACAGTACAGCAATCCTAGTAAAACAAAGCCAAAAGTTGGAGATCTGATCATTTTTGATGGATCAACTGGGAATCCATTTGGTCATGTAGCCATCATTTCCAAGGTTACGGATTCCGAAGTTGAAATCATCCAGCAAAATCCGGGTCCATATGCTCCATCAAGGGAGAACTTAGAACTAACTTTCACCAATCAACAATATCAAATTTCTGATGGTTTGGGTTGGTTACGAAAACAACCATAATAAGTTGAGAAATGTTAGTTAAAAAATTAGCCATTAAACCTCAAAGTGAGTGCCTGATAATTAACCCATCGCCTCACAAAATTCAAGAACTCGATTTTATTGAAATCACATCACAAACCAACCCCAATTGGATTTTACTTGTAGCCTCAAATCTCGATGAATTAACAAGTGTTTTAACTCAAAATCAGAAATTACTCAAAGGAGCAGAAATCATTTGGATTGCCTATCCCAAATTAAGCAGTCCTTTAAAATCTGATATAAACCGCGATTCCATTTGGAAACTCATCCTACAATTTGGATTAACACCCAATAGCCAAATCTCCCTAAATGAAATATGGAGTGCCGTTCGATTTAAAAATGGCGATGCCCCACAAAGAGAATGGGTAGATCAATATTTGGATCCAGTGGCCAGAAAACAGCAATTGGCCAATCGCCCGGAAATTATAGTACCAGAAGAACTCATTCTACATTTCGATCAAAATCCCGAAGCAGCCAACTACTATCACAGTCTAAGTTATACCTGCCGGAATGAATATTCAAAATATGTAGCTGAAGCGAAGAAGCCTGAAACACGCATCGCCCGAGCCGAAAAAACCATCCAAGCTTTAATCAACAAACAAAAACAATTCTAA
>JAGKXC010000132.1 GCA_021151535.1 Sphingobacteriia bacterium
ATTCAAAAATGTTTAATATTTTCAAAACACAATTTGATAGCGGTGATGGAAAAATCATCGAAATCGAAACCGGCAAACTAGCAAGACAAGCACACGGAAGTTGCGTTGTAAAAGTTGGTAAAACCATGATTTTAGCAACAGTTGTTTCTAACTATGATGCCAAAGAAGGAATTGATTTCCTACCATTAAGTGTAGATTATCAAGAAAAATTTGCTGCTGTTGGCCGTATCCCAGGCAGTTTTTTACGCAGAGAGGCAAGATTATCTGATTATGAGGTATTGATCTCTCGTTTAGTTGATCGTTGTTTAAGACCCCTTTTCCCAGAAGATTATCACGCTGACACACAAGTGATGTTAACCTTGATTTCTTCTGATGAAAACATCCTTCCAGATACTTATGTTGGCTTAGCTGCTTCTACAGCCTTAATGATTAGTGATATCCCATTTAATGGCCCTATCTCTGAGGTTAGAATTGGTAGAATCGACGGCAAATGGATCATCAACCCCACAAAATCCGAATTGGAATTATCTGATATCGATTTAATGGTTGGTGGTACTGCTAACGATTTGAACATGGTTGAAGGTGAAATGCAAGAAATTTCTGAAGAGGAGTTTTTAGAAGCATTGAAAGTAGGTCATGATGCAATTAAAAAACAATGTGCTGAGCAGTTAGCATTCTTAGAACAAATGGGAGGTAAAAAACCTGTAAGAGAATATAACCACGAAGACAATGATGATGAATTAAGAGAAAGAGTTATCCGTGAAACATCGCCAGCAATTAGAAAAGTAGCAGAAAGCGGCGTATCCAAAAAAGAAAGATCTGAGCAATTTAAAGCTATCATTTCTGAATATGTAAAGCAGTTTGAAGGACAAGAAGATGAATCAAGATTGGTTCGTTTGGCGAAAAAGTACTTCCACGAAGCTGAATATAACCAAATGAGAGCTATGATTTTAGAAAGTGGCAAGCGTTTAGACGGCAGAAACACTACAACTGTAAGACCGATATATACAGAAGTTGATTATTTGCCGGCCGCACATGGTTCTTCAGTTTTCACAAGAGGTGAAACTCAATCTGTAACTACTGTTACTTTAGGTGGTAAATTAGATGAACAATTACTTGACGCTCCGATGCTTCATGGTAAAAGCAGATTGTTCTTACATTATAATTTCCCTGGCTTCTCAACTGGTGAAGTACGTCCTAACCGTGCCCCAGGCAGAAGAGAAATTGGACATGGTAATTTGGCTTTAAGAGGTTTAAAGGCAATGTTGCCAAGTGATGTGCCTTATGTAATTAGAATTGTTAGCGATATACTTGAATCTAATGGTTCATCAAGTATGGCAACTGTTTGTGCCGGTTCTATGGCATTAATGGATGCAGGTATTAAATTAAATAAACCAGTTGGTGGTATCGCTATGGGATTAATTACAGATGAAAAATCAGGTAATTATTCTGTATTAACAGATATTTTAGGCGATGAAGACCATTTGGGTGACATGGACTTTAAAGTTGTAGGCACGAAAGATGGTATAACAGCTTGTCAGATGGACATCAAGATTAACGGTCTTAAGTGGGATATGGTATCTCAAGCCTTGAAACAAGCCAAAGATGGAAGATTGCATATTCTTGGCGAAATGGAAAAAACCATTAACTCAGCAAAAGAAGATCTTAAGCCACACACACCTAGAATTGAAATGATCATCATTGACAAGGAATTCATTGGTGCTGTAATCGGCCCAGGTGGTAAAATTATCCAAGAATTACAAGCTAAAACTGGTACTACAATCTCTATTGAAGAAAAAGACAATAAAGGATATGTAGAAATCCTAAGCAATGATGGCGATGGAATGGCGGCAGCTGTTGCGGCAATTAACGCTATTGTAGCCATACCAGAAGTAGGTGCCATTTATCACGGAAAAGTTAAAACAATTACTGATTTTGGTGCATTTGTAGAATTTATGCCTGGAAAAGACGGTTTATTGCACATTAGCGAAATTTCATGGGAGCGTATTCCAACGATGGAAGGTGTATTCACAGATGGACAAGAACTAGATGTACAATTAGTAGAAGTTGATCAGAAGACAGGAAAATTCAGACTAAGTATGAAATCACTTCAACCAAAACCAGAAGGTTATGTTGAAAGAGAAAGTAAACCACGTCCACAAGGAGGTGACAGGGGTGACAGAGGAGATAGAGGAGATAGAGGTGGATTCAAAAAGCCATTCAACAAACCAAGAAATTAATTCTCCAATAGTTAATTATAAAAAAGGCTGCCAATTGGCAGCCTTTTTTATTGTATTCAATTTAATTTTGATTGTCCTTTATTAACAAAGACTCAGAAAACATATAAACCCACATAGCAATGCAAGGAAACACCTTTAATTGTAGATCCTTCACTATCCATTCTCTAATTTCAAAAGGATAAATATCAGTTGGGCCTAAGATAGTAAATGCAAACACAATCAATCCAAGAAACAATTCTGCGAAGCCAAGAGAATTTTTTGACGCAAAAAAATAAAAAACACCCAAAACACTTATAATGAAGGTAGCAGATTCTGCCATATGATTAAAAATTACCATCCATACAATTAGTGATGAGGAATATGCTACAATAAAAGTTCTATTTTGTCTATTTTTCCAGTTAATCAAAAGCGGCAAAAGCTGAATAGTCAATCCCAAAAACAGTATAATATTTTTTGATGGAAACACATGAAACCAAGACTGTAACCAACCCATTACGCTGTATTTTACAAATGCCTGGTGATCATTTTTCAAAAGAAATATCCAGTTTTCATATTGCCAGAAAAGTGTATGAAACCCACCAAAAAGCATTGGAATTATGGTCAAAATCAAACAAACCAGAAAGCTAAATTTAATTCCCTTATTGAGTTGTTTTGGAAACAAGAAAAAGATTAAGAAAAAGAGAAAACCAAAAATCTTAATAAAACCACTCAATGAAATATAAATCACCGCATTTATGGTACGTTCTCTTATTAATGCATCTATAGCAAGCAGCAAGAGACCAACAACCAATCCATTGCTTTGGGAATTCAATGCCGCAGTAATAGCCTCTGGTAATACCGCTAAGAGAAAAAATTGATTTCTTTTAGAAACAAGCAATCCCATCTGTTTGAGCGCAAATATTGGCAAAAACAGATTTAAAATTGTCCATAATAGATAACCTAAAAAATCAGGTAACACATAAAATGGTGCCATAAACATGGCAAAAACTGGCGGATATTTGTATAAATCGTAGTATTCAATAGGATAAAGTTTGTACAAGTTGGTTTGGTGAACCAAATGAATAAAAGACTGCTTAAAAATGATATAATTATTATAATGAGAATAACTACCACCATCACCAAATAAGTCACCCCATGGCATATAATAATTCCTAAAAACCACAAAAAGGGCAGCCAAAATGTAGGCAATTATTATCCCGTTTGATTTTAGAAATTGAGAAAAGTTTTTCATCATTAAGATACAAAGGTATTACTTGAAATCAAAAAAGGGCCGGTAAACCGACCCTTTTTTGATTGTTTATTTTTAAATTATTTCACACGTAATCCGCCTTGGAACACAACAACAAATGCATCCGCATAACCCAATGATCTCAATCGGGCTTTTTCTGCTGATGCTGCTTCTTCAGATGCAAAAACTGCTGCTGAGGTATATTTGTAATATCCGTTCTGATAATATTCAAAAACTTTACCTACACCTTTGGTTTCAAATGCTTTCACATCCATTTTCTGTTTTGAAATAATAAACTGAACCCTGCAATCAACTTTACCAGTATAAGCGGGAGCAGTAGTGGTTGTAGTTTGATTGTTGTGCTGAGTGCCTGTATTTCCAACATGTGAACTAGTTTCAGGCATAACAGAAACATTATTCGTTAAACAAGCTGGTGCTTCAACTTTATCAGGCAATCCGTCTTCATCACTGTCAGTATCAATGTAGTCTGGCTTACCATCTTTATCATAATCCTGAGGAGTTGCACCATTGCCTTTTTCTTGTGCATCTGGAATTGTGTCACCATCAGAATCCAAGTCTAAGAAATTCGACTTGCCATCATGATCCACATCCATTCTACCTTCAACAGCATCATTGATACCATCGCCATCAGAATCTAAATCAAGATAATTAGGTGTACCATCCTTATCAAAATCATCTATACCTTCTGCTCTATCATTAATACCATCACCATCACTATCAGAATCTTGATAATTAGGTGTACCATCTCGATCAGTATCTACAGTACCTTCAACCTTATCTTCAATTCCATCATTATCACTATCAAGGTCTAAACAGTTTGGTCTACCGTCTTTATCAACATCGCCAGCGCGCTCAATTGCATCTGCAATTCCATCATTATCACTGTCTTTATCAACAAAGTTTGGCATTCCATCACCATCGAAATCTAATTTTCCT
>JAGKXC010000039.1 GCA_021151535.1 Sphingobacteriia bacterium
GCTTCAACACGAATTTCCTTACCAAAAATCTCTACCTCATCGCCCTCAATACAATCTATTTCGGTAACATCAACCATCGCCATATCCATGCAAATATTTCCTACAAATGGCGCCCATTTTCCTTGAATCATTACGCCCGATTTTCCTCTGCCATCCATACGCCATAATCCATCGGCATATCCAATCATCAGTACCGCGATTTTCCGATCAACTTCAACCGCATCCCTGAACCCATATCCAACGCCTTCTCCAGCGCGTACAATCCGAATCTGACTGATTCTTGTAACCAACCTATTAACCGGTTGTAGTTGCGGATTTACAATTCCTCTAGGATCCACGCCGTACAAGCCAATGCCTAACCGAACCATATCAAAATGCGCGGATGCGAATCGCAAAATCCCACCGGTATTGCCAATATGTTTCCAAACCGAATAACCCAAAAGCGCCTCCATATCCATAGCCTGCTGCTGAAACTGCTGAATTTGTAACTCAGTATTTTCATCTGCCGCAGCATCCTCAGAAGCCGATAAATGGCTAAAAACAGAAACTACTTCTACCTTATCCTTCGCTTCTTCTAAAACAGTTTGCCATTCGCCATCGCCAAATCCTAGGCGATGCATTCCTGTATCCAATTCAATATGAACACGCAATTTACTAGCAACTTCCCTAACGCGTAAATCACCCAAAATTTCAGCCATTCCACGCTCACTGTACACCACAGGCTCTAAATGATATTTAATCATGCGATCCAACTGCTCAGATTCCGAATTCATTACCATTATTGGTACCAAAATCCCCGCTTCGCGCAGTTGAACACCCTCATCTACATAAGCTACTCCCAAATAATCAACTCCCTGAGATTCCAACAATTTGGCTGCCTCAAAAGAACCACTACCGTAACCAAATGCCTTTACCATACACATCAATTTTGTGCTCCTCGGAATCAGCGATTTGAAATAATGAAAATTATGTTTTAATGCCGTTAAATCTATTTCCAAAAAGGTTTTATGCTGCTTTTCCTTTAACCTGCTTACCACCCGCTCCAACTGGAATCTACGCGCTCCTTTTACAAGCAATGAAGTGTTTTCAAATGATTCCAACTCCCCAGATTCAAGTAACAAATCAACCGTCTTAAATCCTTTAAAATCAACCCCTTCCATTAAGGGCGATTCACCCAAAATCATCTTTGCAAATTGTTTCGCAAATTCCTCCCCAATGCCAATAACCCGCGCAATACCATATTTACGGAACAAAGAATCTACCTCCATCATCCAATTATTCATCTCCAAACCCGATTGATCAAAATCAGATAATATAACCGCTTTGTTTTGAATGGGCGATTGCTGCTGCAACAAGTCTAAAGCCACTCCCAAGCTCTCAATATCAGCTGAATAACTATCGTTTAAGATGAAATTACCCCTACTGCCCTTCAAAAAGCTTAACCGGTTTTCCATTTTGCTCAAAAAGGCAAATCTCTCTAAATGATTCTGATCCCATCGCTCAAATGCTACCAATGTACAAAATGCAGAGAAAGCATTGCTGATGGAAGCCGTATCACCATATGGAATCGTTAATTCATGCTCAACTGAACGATTTTTAAACTTCAAACTGTATTTTCCCAGCTTTGCATCAAACTCCTTCGATAATATTTGAAATTGATTGCCAACTTCATAACCCCAAGATATCGTTTTCATCAATGGATATCGAGATTTTAAGTCGCTAACTTTTGCCTTTACCAAGGTTTCATCGCCAGGAAAAACCAAAACATCCGCATCCTTGGCTAAATGATGGCCAATTGCGCAGATTTGGGAACATCCAAAATACTCAATGCCACACCCAATTGCGAATTAAAACTTCTAGGACTCCGAGCAATGTCAAAATCACCCAACAACAACTCATTCAACCATTCCTTTACAATGGTTTTCCCATTGCTTCCGGTAATTCCAACAACCGGACATGTAAGCCTGCTGCGATGCCAAACAGCCAACAGTTGCAATGCCCGCAATACATCCTCAACTAAAAAAAATTCGCTTCCAACCAAATGTTGAAATTCAGGGCGATTTTCAGAAATCAAAAACCTCCTAACCCCTTGTTGGTAAGCATCATATATAAAATCATGCCCGTCTCTTTTTCCTTTAAGTGCCAAAAACAATACACCTAAAATTCCTTGATTTTGAATCAATTTCCGGGTATCAAAAACAACTTCCTCGATATCGCCCAAAAACAATTCTTCGCCCGAAGCAGACGCCAATTTAATTAAATCAGCACCGACAACTTCGGCCAAATTTCCTGATGATATCGAAAAAGCGCGTCCCAAATCGCAATTAATTTCTTAACTATTTCTCAAATTGATTTCAGCACTATCACCGATGTTCAAACTTTGAACTGCTCCCAATAGCACCGCTTCCGAACCCACCAATGAATCTTCCAACATCGCAGTATTTAATTCCGCTCCCTGTCCAATAATACTGTTTCTCACCATAGAGCGTATAATCACCGCGCCTTCCCCAATACTCACATCTGGTCCAATAATTGAATTCTCAATTTTGGCCGTTGGCGCAATAAACACCGGAGGAACAATGATATTTCCTTTGGAGAAAGCACTCACATCAGCCGTGCCATATCGCTTCAATAAATTGCGATTCGTTTGCAAAATGATATCCTTCTTTCCACAATCAAACCAAGCATCCACCGCAAAAGTAGTAAACGGACTTCCTCTATCAATCATACATTGTAAAGCATCCGTTAAATGAAATTCATTCTGGGTTTTAATGTCGTTTTGAATCAAATATTCCAAGCATTCAAACAACTGTTGGGTATCTTTTATATAGTAAAGTCCTACCGCAGCCAAATTCGATTTTGGAATTTGGGGTTTTTCACTCAACTTCAAAATGGTTCCATCTTCCTTCAATTCCGCTACCCCAAATAACCTTGGATCTTCTACTTTTTTTACCCCCAACGCATTGGTATTTCCGTTAAGCACATGAGAAAAATCAGCCTCAAAAATGGTATCGCCCAAAATGATCATCATGGGCTCATTTTCAACAAAATGTTCGCGCGCTAACCAAATCGCATGACCAATTCCTTTTCCCAAGGTTTGGATCACGAATTCCGACTTATAATTGCCATAATTTTCCTGGATGTAACGCTCGATGCGATCACCCAAATAGCCGATTACAAATACAAATTCCTCAATCCCTTCCTCAACCAAACGGTCCATGATATGACCCAAAATCGGTTTACCTGCAACAGGAATTAAACTCTTTGGCTGAGTGCGGGTATGCGGCTTGAGCCTACTGCCAATACCAGCAACAGGAATGATGGCTTTCATATTAGCAAACCTACAATTTTTTTCCCAACCAACTTCTTATTTTAACAATTAATTGCGTGTTTTTCGGGCGATAAACGATATGCCTTACTTACCCTTTAAAACCCCTATTTTATCAATGCTTCCAGCGTAATTCCATTCGCCAACTGTCAACTGAATTTCTTACTTGATGATTCCGCCATGCGTTTCGCAACCCCATTACCGCCAAAATTTCACCCTTGGCATTTACAATAATTGGGTAACTCAATTTCTCGTAATTTTCTATCTTCAAATTCGTAAATAAATCGCTAACCTTTTGCATCTTCCCTTTGCCAATTTGAATTTTATCACCCTGTTTCCAAGGCCTTACAACCAATGGAAAATCTTCTTTTGCCAATACGAGTTCAAGCGTCTTTTTCACTTGGCTGCCTACCTTTTCCTCAATTTCATACCTGATTTCGAGTACACATGTCTGCAAATCAATCATCTCCGTGTTGGCTGCCACCGGCAAATCAATTACTACCTCCCCGCATCGCAACTCCTGATTAGATTGAATAATAAATAAACCCGCTCTGCCTACATACGCATTATTCCAAACATCTTCTTTTCCTTCCAAGTGCCTTCCCGAAACCTCTACAAAATTGCGTTTGGATTGAAAAATTGTACCGGCCTTTAAATCAACCGACAGCATTTTTTGAATATTATCTTGCGTAAATCCAAAACCCAGAAATTGTGATTCTAAATATGTTTGAATCTCCGAATTCTGCAATAAATCTCGAGGAATCAATATGCCATTTTGGGCATATTTTACACTATTTTCCAATATTTCTGACCCTTTTTCGCGATTTTCAAGCCATTTTTGCTGTTTTTGCAGCGAAATAGAAGAAAATTCGTTTTCGGCATTTTCATCTAAATTGGGCAATATATAATGTCGAATTTTATTGCGCAAATAATCCGTTTTTTGATTACTCAAATCTTCACGCCATGTCCATCCATTGTCTGAAGCAAACCCATAGATTTCCGATTTTGAAATGGACAATATGGGCCTAATCAAATCTCCATTTTCATACAAAATACCACGCCATCCCACTTCGATGTTATTTCTGAACAAATACAGAAAGAAATGCTCCAAATTATCAGTTGCATGATGGGCAACGGCAATCTTACCAAACCTCCCAGGATGCAGCTTTAGAATTTTTTCAAAAAATCCATAACGCACTTCGCGAGCATACATTTGCAATGAATTTCTGCCACGCAAATCTTCATTCATATTCGCTTGATAAACAAATAGTTCAACGCCTAATTCATCAGCTAAATCTCGCACAAATTGCTCATCCGCCTTGGAGTCATCGCCCCGCAATCCATAATTCACATGGGCCATGGAGAATGGAAATCCTGCCGCCTTAAACAACCTCGCCATAACCACAGAATCTGCTCCGCCACTCACGGCCAATAGTGTTTCATATCGGGTTAAATCCCAATTCCATAGATTTACGGTATGAAGAAACCGATTTAACACTTAATTTGCAAAGTTAAGCGGATGAAGGCAGCAGCCACCAAAAATAGACTGTTTTTGATAGTAATCACCCTGTTTTTCGGGGCGATGGGGTATGCACAACCCATTTCTCTTCAAGCAGGCAGAATGAAATCTTCCAAGCGCGACGGGAAAACCATCCAATTATTAAAAGATAATGTACGATTTGAACAAAGCGGCTCCACAGTTTATTGCGATGAAGCCGAATACGACCCATCTACCGAAGACTTAGTTGGTAGAGGGAATGTGAGAATTATCAATAGTGAAGGTACCGTAGTAACTGGCAGAAATTTGTTCTATAACAATGCAACGCATATCGCCCGGGTAGACGGAAATGTGAAGTTAAAAGACGGCAGCTTAGAATTAACAACCCCTTGGATTCAATACCATACGCAAACAAAATTAGGCTGGTACAACTCCGGTGGAACCATTATCGATAAAGAAACCAAACTGGTATCTCGCTCGGGGAGCTATCAACCCGGTTTAAAAACCCTCTATTTTCGTTACCAAGTTGTACTTTCAACCCCCGATTACACAGTAAAAACAGATACTTTACAATATCGAACCGATACAAAAGTGGCCTCATTTTACTCTGCCACCCAAATAGATTACAAAAACTCTGCCCTCACATTCCAAAGAGGATGGTACAATACCGAGAAAGAAGTAGGTAAATTTTACCAGCAAGTAGGCTTGTTTGAGCCGGGTAAAATCCTCATTTGCGATACCCTAGAGTTCGATAAAAAAGCCGAATCTGGATTGGCCCACAGCCACGTTTATGTTGTTGATAGTGCCAACGATTTGAAAGGCTGGGGTCAGCATTGCGCCTATAACGGCAAAACCAAATTCATGAGTCTTTGGGGTGCTTTCAGCGGCAATAGCGGTAAAGCTTTGGTATGGCAAACTGATGCCGATAATAATCCCATGAAGATTATCGCTGATTCCTTACAATACTTCAACGATAGCAACGCAAAAATTGCATTCAAAGCCATCAACGGGGTTTCGCTCAAGCAGAAAGGTTTTGCGGCAACCTGCAATAATCTTACTTCTTGGCGATCCGATTCCTGCATACGTTTTTCCTTTCATCCAGTTTTATGGGATTCACTTACCCGCATTTCGGGCGATTCCATGGAGCTTCAACTACAAAACAAAAAAGTACGGAATCTGCGTGTTTTTAAACATGCGTTTACCGCTATGCAAGAAAATATCGCTTATTATTCCCAAATTGCCGGCGATTCCATGGTGAACGATTTTGGTGATGCCCAAAAAATCAAAGAAGTGCGCGTTTATGGCAATGCCAAAAGCATCTACTATATAAAAAATGATTCTAATTTGATTGAATCAGCAAATACCGTTTCAGGTAAAAACATGAAAATTTCCATGGTAGATGGCAAAGTAGAAGCTGTGAAAATTTACCATGAACCCAAAGGCATTGTATATCCCATTGATGCACTACCATCCAATGAAGCCAAGCTATCCGGATTTTTATGGGACCCCGAAAACATGCCCGCCGCTCCACAATTTATAATCACAGAAAATTACACAATTCCTATTTTACCTTACAGCGTTAAGGAAGGGAAAAACAAGAAAAAAGGAGGGAAAAAATGATTGGGAATCGGGCGATTAATACCTCTGCGCGTTCAAATAGAATTGCTTACTTGAAACAACTTTCTACGAAAGCACCCGCAATGAAACACTGGTTATTCGTCATCGTTGCCCTTCTTTTCGTTTCTCAAAAATCTGAAGCTCAAATTTTTGGCATTGTAACCGATACCAGCAATGCTCCTTTACCCAACGTTTTGATTTTTGATAAATCAGGAACATCGCTGGGTCAAACACGGTTAGATGGTTATTTCAACCTCACCCTCCGCAATGGAAATTACAATTTTGTATTCTCTCATAACGATTTTCATAACCAAGAAATCCCTGTTTTAATTACAGGTAAAAAGGATACATTGCGAGTAAGAATGGTACCGAAAACAGAACGCATTGATGTTCTTACTATTAGCAAAGATTGGAAAGACCCAGGTCCGCAATACATGAGGCAAACCATTGCCATGCGCGATTCTTGGTCGAAACGATTGCCTGCCACTTCCTCAACCATTTACTTGAAAGCTTGGGAGGAATCGGTAAATACACAGATCAAGAAATTCAAACCTAAACAAGGTTTGGATACCCAATCTTTATTGAGCAAAATTGATTCTTTGATGCAGGTGCAAAATAGTCAAGCACCTACACAAAAACTTGATACATCCAAAATTGTAAAATTGGATTCGAGTAAAAATGGTGGGAAACGCATAATGGGTGATTCTGCAACCGCCCATGTTGATTCCGTATCAGAGCAAACCAACGCTTCTATCGCCCATGTAAAAAAAGAAAAGGATTACAATTATCTCGCGGATACACAAAGAATAGCTTCATTGGTTGAAATGATTCTTACCCGGGATCAAGCTCCGCCAAACAAATTAAAAGAGGTGCGACATGGGGTTAGAAAAATTGGGTCGAAAGCATTTTTATTTTATCTCACTGCGGCTGATGGCGATTTTAATCCGTATCAGAACTTACTGAATGTGCCGAGTTTATGCCCGTTGCCGATCATGAGTCCCTTGAGCAATTCCGCGCTTTTGGCCTATAAATTCCACTATGCTGGCAGTTATCAGCATCCAAAATATGGTAGGGTTTTGAAGATTCAACTTTCTGGCCGACAAACCGCCAATGCCACTTTAAACGGCGAATTAGAAATTGTAGATACTGCATTTTGGGTATTAAAATCTACTTTCAAATTCCCCAAACATTTGATGGCTGAGTACGATGAAATGGAGGTGACTCAGTATTTTCAAAAAGACGAAAACAACTGGATTATCTGTGATTCCATGCGTTTTCATTACGGGGCGAAATTCGGTAAGACGATGTTGAAAGCCCATACCATTGTAGATGTAAAAAACAGGAAAATCAACCCTGCCTTCAAGAAAAACCACTTTGGATTGGAGATTGCAAAAACAACCGATAGCGCCTACGACAGGGATAGTAATTTTTGGCTGCAACAACGTACCCAACCCCTTTCTGTTTCGCAAACCCAGCTCATTCAGCGAACCGATTCATTGAAACGCGTCTTGACTTCTGAGAAATATCTTGATTCTATTGAGAAAAAAACAAACCATGTAAGCTTTAAGTCATTGGTTTTGGAAGGACAAGGTTACTCCAAGCGGAAAAAGGGAATTGATATGTCCTTCCAACCGCTATGGTCGGTTTATCAACCGTGGTGGCCAGGCGGCACACGCCTATCGATGTTCTCGCAGCTGAACAAAACGTTTGAAAACAAAAAAAGCATCGCCTTTTCCGAAAACCTTAGTTATGGAATAAAAAATAACGACATCCGCGGAACGGTTTACTTTTCAACGCTTTACAACCCTTACAAACGTGCCAGCGTTTACATCTCCGCCGGCCGCGACTTTGGAATGATCAATGGCAACGCCGCCTATTTGGATGTCTTTCGAAGAAACAATTTCTACGTTCATAACCATTTATCGGCTTATCATAACCAAGAATTAATTAATGGTTTATTTCTGAATGTTAAAGGCGAATATTCGCAACGTCAGGATATGTCGAAATACAATTTCGATAAACTGGGCGATAGTTTATTTGAGAACAACACACCTGCATTATTCAACAGCAATACAGCATTTTACGGCACACTAACTTTGAGTTACACGCCATTTCAACGTTATATTTCGGAACCCAAACAGAAGGTTATTTTGGGGTCTGCATGGCCAACTTTTGGAATTAGGGTAAAGAAGGCAATCCCGGGCATTTTAAAAAGCACCATTGATTATACCTATTTGGAATATTTCCTACAACATGATTTCCCAATTGGGTTATTTGGAACATCTGAAATCAGGGCAAACAGTGGCAGTTTCGTGAATTACCGAAACATGAGTTTGATTGATTATCGTTATCATAGGCGGGGCGATCCTTCCATATTTACACCACCATTGTACGCTTTTCAGCAACTGGATACCACTTTTCACACTTTCCAACGATTCTTTGAAGTGCATTACCAACACCGTTTTAATGGATCCTTGGTAAATAAAATACCTTTTATTAAAAAACTAAGCTTATCTGAAAGGGCGGGTGCAAACTTCTTATATGCGCCTGAGAGAAATCACATGGTTTTTTATGAAGGTTATGCGGGGGTAGATAAACTCATTCGCATTTGGAAAGACCGATACAAAATTGGAATTTATTACACGGCTGGATATTCAAATTTGTTCGACAAACCGAGATTCGGATTTAAAATCAATTTCGAATATTACGACCGATTCAATAACAAATGGTAATTTAAAACTATGAAAAACATCCCACTAACCGTTTTAGTAACGATACTAGCTATCTTCAATTCAGAAAATACTGCTATCGCCCAAAAATTCAAAGGCAATCGCCATAGCATTACGCCAATGGCGGGTATTGCCAATAACACTACAACTGCATTTACTCAATCTGTAAGCTCCACCTTGAGAATCGAATACAGTAACGGTGATAATCTCAGAATGCCGGTGGGTTTAAGGTACCAATACAGAATGAGTCATGGTAACCGATTAGGAGCAGATTTATTGGGGAATTATTTGCCGTTAATGGCGCTTCCTAGTTATAGAGATGGCGCTTATGGATATATAGGTCCGATGGTACTGAATCAAAAAGGAACCATGCTTGGGGGCGATATTCACTACGCAAAAACCATCGACATCAAAGTATTGGAAGCGTTTGGTTATTTGGGATTGGGCGGTTACGCATTACAACCATTAAATGATCAAACGGCCAACTACAGTTGGTATGTGGGTGCAACGCCTGAATTTTACGACTTTGCAGTAGCGGCCACACACAATTCTGTAAAGAAATTCATGCCCATTACAACCTTTGGATTTGGTGCACGATTAAAGCACCTCGAAGTGGGTGTAAATTACCAGTATTCTTTAAACAGTCCAATTAAACCCTTTGAATACAAAGGCGTTACCTACAATAATAACATCCGATTCCACAGCGTAGGTTATTACGTTGGGTACCGGTTTGAGTTTTAAAAATCAATAAGTCAAATATTAATAATAATATTTTTTACTTATTATTTGATAATTATTTGAACAATGTCCATAACCAACAAGATTTACATAAAATAAAGGCACTAATGCGCCATCAAGAGTTCTATTAAATCTGATTTTATATTCATTGCCATTTTTTATAATACTATTAATTGTAAATAATCCAATGCAATTTCTGGGACTTGTTAAGGTATAATTGCCATTCTCCGCGAATTCGATTAAATAAGAATCACCACAAACATTGTTAAAACCATAATCAATTACGAATCTATTTATTGCAGAGTCAGGAGTGCTTCTGTTAAATGTGATCTCCCCTATCATACGTCCTGAATCAATTCCCAATGTATCATATTGGAGTCTTAAACTATTTTTTCCTAAATTATTCACAGATGGTAAATGTATTTTTAAATTCTGACCCACCTGTTTTTTTGTATATCCAATTAGATTAACAACATCATCATATCTACCTAATTCAAAAACAGAAGAAATTGTATCCAAATACTTTGTATTTTTACTATTCACAACCACGTCTGACAGTCGACAAGTAACTGTGCCATTGGCTTCAAGTCCTAATTTAACACCATTAACAGTTCTTGGCGGATAACAAATAATTTTAAAATCTAACCAAGTAAATCCTTTTAGGATAATAAAGCTATCCGGGAAAATTGTACTATTCTTGGTAAAAACTTTAATTGCATTAATTGTGAATGTTGAATCCTTTGGAATGAAATTTATATAACTCACTACGGTATCAATTCCATAACCAACTTCGCAATTCTGTTTGTAAGTAGTAGAAATTTTATCTAAAACAATAAAGTTTTTCAATTTCCCCGGCGTAATATTTTCTTTCTCACAAGAAGTGAAAAACATAGAAATTAAGACAATAAAAATCGAACTGCCTAATTGAAATTTTTTCATTTATCAAATGTACAAAAAATTCCAATCTTTTAATAAACAACAAGTTAAAAAATACTCGATATTGAATTACTACTCCACCGTAACTGATTTTGCCAAGTTTCTTGGCTGATCTACGTTACATCCGCGCATTACGGCAATATGATAACTCAAAAGCTGCAACGGAATGGTATTCAACAACGGACTTAAACTTTCGATTGTTTCAGGCACTTCAATCACGTGATCTACCAAAGAATCTAATCCTCGATTTCCTTCCGTAACCAAAGCAATTACCTTACCTTTTCTAGCTTTAACCTCCTGTATATTGCTCACAACCTTTTCGTAATGTTCACTGTTCGTTGCAATCACAACTACAGGCATTTCCTCATCAATCAGGGCGATAGGACCGTGCTTCATTTCTGCAGCTGGGTAACCTTCAGCATGGATATAGCTGATTTCCTTCAACTTTAACGCACCTTCTAGAGCGACGGGGAAATTATAACCTCTACCCAAATACAAGAAGTTTTTCGCGTCTTTATACTTGTTAGAAAGTTCAACCAATTGATCGTTTAGTTTTAAGGCTTTTTCAACTTTAGCAGGGATCGCTTCCAACTCTTTCATGAAGTTCATGATGTCTTTGTCCTTCATGGTTCCCCTCACCTTCGCCATACCCAATGCCATCAATGCCAACACAGTTACCTGAGCCGTAAAAGCCTTAGTACTCGCAACACCTATCTCAGGACCAGCATGCGTATACGCACCTGCATGACTCATTCTTGGGATGCTACTACCTACGACATTACATACTCCAAAAACAGAAGCTCCTTTGTATTTAGCCAACTCCATTGCTGCTAACGAATCTGCAGTTTCACCACTTTGAGAAATGGCAACAATCAAATCATCGGCATACAACACGGGGTTTCTGTAACGGAATTCAGAAGCATACTCCACTTCAACAGGTACACGTGCCAAATCTTCGAATAAATATTCAGCCACCAAACCGGCATGCCAAGAAGTACCACAACCAATTAAAATCAATCGCTTGATTTCCTTTAAACGATCGGCATACTCTTCCAAACTGCGCATTCTAAACTCGCCAGTTTCAGCATCAAATCTTCCTCTATAACTATCAAAAATTGATTTCGGTTGCTCATAAATTTCCTTCAACATAAAATGAGGATATCCCCCTTTCTCCAATTGCTCCAAATTCAATTCAAGCTCCTGGATGTAGGGATTCTGAACAACATTCTCAATATTCTTAATGGTTAATTCTTGGTTGTCAACAATGGCCACTTCGCCATCATTCAAGTAGATAACTTTGTTGGTGTATTCAATAATCGGAGTTGCATCAGATGCAAATATAAACTCACCTCTGTCTTTGCCAATTCCCACTACCAAAGGACTTCCTTTGCGTGCTGCAATCAAATGTTCTGGGTGATTCTTACTCAAAATCACAATCGCATATGCACCCACAACTTGCTTCAAAGACGCCATTACTGCATCTGCCAATGGCAAACCAGTATGTTCCATTACGTCTTCAATCAAGTGCGCCAATACTTCAGTGTCGGTATCACTATGGAATTCATGGCCCCTTTGAATCATGCCCTCTTTTAAGGTTGCATAATTTTCAATAATGCCATTGTGAATGATTGCTAAATCACCGCTTTGGGATAAATGTGGATGTGAATTTTTATCGTTTGGCTCACCATGGGTTGCCCAACGCGTATGTCCCATACCAATATTTCCTGAAACATCCTGATTCCCTACAGAATCTTCCAAATCAGAAACTTTGCCCTTCTTTTTGAAAATTCGCATGTTGCCGTTAGACAATGCTACACCAGCACTATCATAACCACGATATTCTAAACGCTTTAAGCCTTTAACAACTATTGGGTAAGCTTCTTTCTTACCGATATAAGCAACAATTCCGCACATATTTAATTACAAAAAAAAGTACAATTTGCTGGTTTTCAGCAAAAATTTAGCCAAAATACAAAAGGATTATTTAAGCCAACTGAAAAGCCGCTTTCAATGCACCTACCGCGTTCAATTCTTCCCAAGGGAACAACTTAACAGTAACAGAAATTTCATGCTTCTTGCCCTTGTTGAAGGTCTTGGTCACTGTTTCACACTTTCTACCCATGTGTCCATAAGCCGCAGTTTCCAAATAAATTGGCGTACGCAAATTGAAACGCTGTTCAATGTGGTAAGGCTTCAAACTCAATTCAGGCATTCCCTTGATGATAGCCGCAATCTCGCCGTCTGTCATGTTCACCTTAGCAGTTCCGTAAGAATCAACAAACAATCCTACAGGCTCAGCAACACCAATGGCATAGCTTACTTGCACCAATACTTGATCGCAAATTCCAGCAGCCACCAAATTCTTGGCGATGTGTCTGGTTGCATAAGCAGCACTTCTATCTACTTTGCTAGGATCTTTACCACTGAAAGCGCCACCACCGTGTGCACCACGACCGCCATATGTATCCACAATAATCTTTCTACCGGTTAAACCTGTATCTCCATGAGGACCACCAATTACAAACTTACCCGTTGGGTTGATATGGTAATTCACGTCGCTAACAAACAAAGCCTGCAAAGATGCTGGCAATTTTGCCTTAACGCGAGGAATCAATAAATCAATGATATCTTGCTTAATTTTAGCCAACATTTCGTTATCAGCAGCCAATTGTGACGCAGCATCGCTGCCAGTTGGCTTTACAAAATCATCGTGCTGAGTAGAAATCACAATGGTATCAATCTTCATTGGCTTATGATCATCAGAATACTCAATGGTAACCTGACTTTTTGCATCGGGTCTCAAATATGGAATTTGAGTGCCTTCTCTGCGCATCGCAGCCAATTCTTCCAATAACAAGTGCGCCAACATCAATGGTAAAGGCATATAATTCTCAGTTTCGTTAGTAGCGAAACCAAACATCATACCTTGGTCGCCAGCACCCTGCTCTTCTGGATTCTTGCGCTCAACACCTTGATTGATATCAGGTGATTGCTCATGAATCGCAGAAAGAATACCGCAACTGTTGGCATCAAACATATACTCGCTCTTGGTGTAACCGATTTTGGCGATTACTTCACGGGCGATGCTTTGTACATCTAAATATGCTTCAGATTTCACCTCTCCCGCCAAAACAACCTGCCCTGTAGTTACCAAGGTTTCGCATGCAACCTTACTACTAGCGTCTTGAGCCAAGAAGTTATCAATTAATGCATCGGAAATTTGATCCGCTACCTTATCCGGGTGTCCTTCAGACACAGATTCAGAGGTAAAAAAGTATGGCATAATTTTAAAAATGCAAATATAACATCCAAACTTCATCATTCCCAAGGAATTCGAAGAACAGATAAAACCATTTTATGATCACTTGGAACATCTGAAAAACTCTCGTAGTCAATCACATCCAAGCCCCCATCGCAAAAAATATAATCAATTCTAAAACTTGGAAATTTGCCTTTATAAGTAGTTTCCAATCCCCAGCCAGCCTCTACAAATGCGTCTTTCATACCCTTAGAAAGCTCTCTATATGAATAACTTACAGGAACATCATTGAGATCGCCACAAACAATTTTGGCATGATCTAACTTTCCAAATTCTTCTTTCAACATGGCTACTTGCTCCGATCTTTTTTCGTAACCCTTTCTTAAACGATCCAAAATTCCCATGGAACCGGGGATATCTAAATCACCATTATCCTCCTGACCCTGTTTTTCGATATATGCGTAATCCTTTTTACCAAATCTGAATGACTGCAAATGCAAATTGTATAACCGAATCATGCGCTTTCGCTTCTCACCCGTTTCAGCATTCGTTTGCTTTAATTGAATATCAACCCACATCGCCGTATTACCTGTTTTGCCTACAAACCTTATCGGTTGCCACTTTTTAATCGGGAACTTTGATAAAATTAACATCCCATACGGGCGATTTCTATTCAACAAATGATATTGAGAATACGGCAAATTCAACCGCACAGAAAGCTCTGTTTCTAGTGCAGCCATCGATCCCAATTTGGAGTACACCTCTTGCAAACACACCACATCCGGTTGCTGTGCATTCAATACCGAAACAACAGAATCTAAGTTCCAATTATCTTGAAAAAAACCAAACAATCCCGCATTGTAGGTCACCAATTTTAACTGGGTGAAATTTGAGAATTCTGAAGAAATCGAATCACCAGAATTTACCTCCTCTTGCGTTACTTGAGTTTTATTTTGGTTATTAAACTGCAAATACAAACTAGCCTGACCCAAATTCAATAACAATATCGCTACAGGGATTAATGTTCTCCATTTTAATTGGAATGCCCAGTAAAAAATTAACAATAGATTCAGTAAAAACAAAATAGGGAAACCCAATCCTAGCAAAGCAATGGTAGTGCTAGTTGCCGGCGATACGAGCGGTGCCTGACCTGCAATCAATAACAATATAGCTATCACCACAGTGAATGGAAAAACTATCCAATTGATGATTCGCATATTTCAAAATTGCAGATAATTGTCAATATTTCATCAATTGCGCGGCAAATCCTTGCATATTCAAGATGAAAATTTATTCTTGAGACGCCTTGAAAAGAAATTCGCGCTCAGCTTCCGTTAAATTCTGATATCCCACTTGCGCTATTTTATCCAGAATACGGTTCATTTCCTGCTCGTCCTTGAATGTTGGTTTTATCGATTTACCTTGATGATCAGATACATTTATATTCATTTTTTCATCCAATTTGGCGGAATTTGGCCGCCTTTGCTTCTGTATTTCACCATTACCAGTAATGGTGAATTTTGAGAACTCCACTGTTTTCTTTCTTCCAAAACTCCATCGCCCGAAACCAAAATCAAAGCCATTGCCGGCGCTTTTCCTGGAGTGCTTCACCACTGGATGATACGATTTTCCAAATAAGCCTTTGAAGGAAATAATCATTTCTTCTAACCATCCCGGTAAGTTGCCTTTCATATAGCCATAAACATAAAAAACACCAAAAGCAATTCCACCCAAATGACAGAAATACCCGCCTACATTGTAATAACCCATGGCACCGGAAATATCCAAAATAACCTTAACCACTGCAATCCATTTTAACTCAACCTCGATTAATCCAAATAAAAATAAACGGTATGTGGGAGCAAAAATAGCTGTACCAATTACTACTGCTGATACCCCACCACTGGCACCAATTAAAGGAATTGGATGCGCATGACTGGCAAATGCGAAATACAATTGATAAAAAATGGCTCCCATAAAACCACCCAAATAAAACAATCTTTTAATAGCTTTATCACCTACCAAATCCTGCAAAACACTTCCTATGATATACAGCCAAATCACGTTGCTCAACAAGTGAAAAAAGCCTTCATGCAAAAAAATGTAAGTCACAAATCCCCAAGGCTTGATAATACCATAAGGTAATGGGGTAAAGCTAAAATATTCAACCATCCAGTTGCCCACCCACGGCAACAAACTTACCAGCCAAACAACAGCTAGATATAAAACAATATCGCCAGCTGCACCTCTTCCGTGATACCAAGATGGAGTAGTGATTTTCATAGGATTACTGCAAATTACGCTTCCCTCAGAAATGAAACAATAGGATTAAAAAGATGTTTTGGAAATTTTGGCGATGTACCCGTTGGGCAAACACTACCTAATTTTAAACCAATTCCGCTTCCAAAATAAAGTAAATATAAACCCAACCAACGCACCACCCAAGTGGGCAAAATGCGCTATCAAATCACCTTCTAAATTGCCAAAAGCCAATACCAAATCAATCACAATCATAAACGAAACCAAATACTTCGCTTTGATTGGATAAGGAATAAATAAAAACATCAATGACTCATTGGGATACATCAGTGCAAAGGCAACCATTACGCCGTATACAGCGCCGGATGCTCCTACCATAGGTCCGTAATGAAATAAAAATTCACCACGAGCACGGTTAGGAAAAATAGTACCATATTCAGAATACAATTGAACAGCTACATTGCCAAAATGCAACAAAACTGCACCCAACGCGCTCAGTATAAACAATTGCAAAAACTTAGAAGTTCCAAGCCTAAATTCTACCACGGCTCCAAATGAAAATAATGCAATGGCATTAAATAGAAAATGCGTAAATCCACCATGACAGAAAACATGTGTAATGAGTTGCCAAGGCCTAAACCACTGACTATCTGGGTAATACAAATACAACTCCATTACATCAAAACCAACCCTTGGCAAGGCAATTTGTGCTAAGCCAAATAAGGCCATTATGATCAATAAATTCTTTAAACCGGTAGGAATGTAAGGCATGTTTATACAGTTTTAATGTTGAAATAATTGACAATCAAATTGTTCAGAATTGCAAACAAATTCGTTAAGCCAACTATCAAAAATACTTTTACAAAGAACTGAAATTATTCCCATTATTTGGGAAGATTTTCTACCTAAAGTCTTCGGCCTTTGTTGAAATGATCAAATAACTGAGGTAGCGTAATTTCCATGAATACAACTTTTCCGTCAAATGTAATTCCCGGTTCAGGAAGTTGCATGATTTGAGCAACCAAATGCTTAATCTCTTCTGGCGATATTTGATTTGAACCCCTGCGTGACGCGTAGCGCGACATTGTTAGTGCCATGCTTTGGTGTTTCCCCAATTTTAAATCACCTTGGGTTTGAGCAAAATCATCTAGAATTTGTTCGAGCAATTTCTGTTCATCGCCTTGAGTTAATTGAGATGGCATTCCATTTATTATCAATGAATTGCCGCCAAAATGATTGATATCAAATCCCAAAGAACCCAACTCTGGCAATAAATCCAATGCCAAAGTTAAATGGGCAGGTGAAAGTTCAACCATTCTAGGGAAAAGGAGCGATTGTGTAACTCCTTTCCTAGTATCTAAAGATTGCAGGTATTGGTTAAACATCCAATGTTGTTGAGCAAATTGCACATGAACAATGGTTAATTTCTGATTAATTAAAACTACCCAATATTTGTCGCCCCAAGCAAAACCTGGCGTAATTTGTAAATCCTTATCCTCTTGAAACAAGGCATTTTCTTGGTTCCCAGCTGTTTGATTTTCATTTTCCCAATTGGATTGAACGGTTTGGTTTACCAAATCAACTGAACCTAATACCTTCTGCCAATCGCTCCCATGATTTCGCCTATACGCTCCTTGTTCAGGTGTATTAAAGGGATTGTAACTGGATTTCTGGCCATCCGAATTGGGTTTATTGAACCCACCTCCCAAAGAGCCGAAATCGCCATTTCCACTGCTATCTCTTCTGGTTTCAAATCCTCTATTTTGATTGCCCAAACTACCTCCACTTCCAACAGAATTATTGTGCCCCAAATCATTGCCAAAGGGTTTATCCAAACCTTTATTCCATAAGGGATTGTTGCCTGGTTTGAAATCCGTTAATTGTTGCCAATGATCTTGATTGATGGTATCGCCCAAACCCAAATCCGGTTGAATTACAAACCCACCCAAAGACTTACGAACAGAAGCTTTTATGATATTATAAATATGTTTTTCGTCTTCGAATTTCACCTCTGTTTTGGTAGGGTGTACGTTCACATCCACCTTTGCAGGATCCAATTCCAAATAAATCGCATAAGTTGCATGGTGATCCGTTTCAATTAACCCTTCATAAGCGGCTTGAACGGCATGATGAAAATATGGACTGCGTATAAATCTACCGTTAACAAAAAAGTATTGATCGCCTCTGGTTTTCTTAGATAAATTGGGGATTCCCGCATAACCAGAAATTCTTACCAGTTCGGTATCTTCCTGTATTTCAAGTAAATCACTGGGCGATTTTCTGTTTAAGGTTGCCAATAATCGATCTTTCAGTGTTTGAATAGGAAACCGATAAACTTCTTGTTGATTGTTATAAAAAGCAAATTCCACTTGTGGATTTGCCATAGCCTGGCGAACAAATTCCTCTACAATATGCTTGGTTTCTACCGAAATACTCTTCAGGAAATTTCTACGCGCAGGAATGTTATAAAAAAGATTTTTAATGGTGATGGATGTCCCATCCGGTGCAGCATCTACGCGTTGCTCCAACACCTCGCTGGCTTCAATCCTTATGAATTGCGCCACCTCATCGTCTTTGCGCTTCGTTTTCATCTCCACTTGTGCCACCGCCGCAATCGACGCCATCGCCTCACCCCTAAATCCATAGGTATCTAAAGCAAACAAATCTTCCGCTTTACGAATCTTCGATGTAGCATGCCTTTCCCAACACAATCGGGCATCGAATTCACTCATCCCCTTGCCATTATCTACCACCTGAATAGAGGTAATACCCCCATCGCGAATCAATAAAGAAATGGAAGTAGCTTTTGCATCTAAACTGTTCTCTAACAGTTCCTTCACCGCATTGGCCGGACGCTGAACTACCTCTCCAGCAGCTATCTGATTGGCTACCGCATCAGGTAATAATTTTATGATTCCAGACATCCTAAATTCAAATATCGTAAATAGTTAATAGAAATTGTTACAACCCCAAAACCAACATTTGCAAAAAATGCAAACCCACAACAACCTAGTTCTTAAAGAAATGGATACAAATCCACTCACCGCGTTGTTCTGTTGTTTCGTGATTTAACCCCAATTTTTGGGCTGTATCCACAACAATCGCTTCATCTGCAGCTTGCAGTCCGCTAATTAACATCAAACCCTTAGCCTTCAAAACCCGAACATATTCGGCTAAATCTGCCAAAATTACCTCCCGATGAATGTTGGCCAAAACAACGTGGTAATATGCATCTGCAACACCGCCGAGATATTCAGCTGTGCCGCAAACCATCACCGTATGCTTCACCTGGTTGATCGCCACATTGTCATTTGCATTATCCACCACCCAATCGTCAATTTCCACGCCTAACACTTCTTTGGCGCCCAACATTTCCGCTGCTATAGCCAAAATCCCGGTGCCCGTGCCCATGTCCAAAACTTTGATCGCTTCGGCCGTTGAAGATGCCACCGCGGTATCATCGCCCGAAAACAATTGGGCATAATGCTTCATTCCTTTCAACATCAGTTGCGTGGTAGCATGATGTCCGGTGCCAAAACTCATCCTTGGTTGAATGGTGATTGTATATTCAATGTGATCGCCCGCTTTCGGATGGAATGGCGCCCTAACGTAAAAACCAGATTCTTCTAAGGGTTCAAAAAAATTCTTCTCCCATTCTTCATTCCAATTCTGCTTCTCAACAAAACTCCATTCCAAACTTACTTCCAAACCAGATAAAGCATCCTTTACAGCCTCTCTCAATTCAGGTGAATCGGCAGAAACATCGGCATACGCCTTTACATAATCCTCCTCCGTTTCGAAGTGATCGAATGCAAAGTCGGATAAAAAAGCGACAACAATATCAGCAAATTCTCCTTCAAAATTATTCACTGCAGCTATCCATCGCACATCGCAACAAATAAAGCCGCTCAAACTGTTTTGAGATGAATCTAAGGTAGAAGAAGAATGTTCCAAGCCGTTATTTCTTAGTGGCTAACTGCAAGTTACACTCGCCAAATTCGGCATTATAACCGATAGTGAAAGGCAATTTTCCTGGAGGGGTTGTGGCATACTCATCTTTCATATCTTGCTGAAAGCGGTTGGAAAACAACGAAATGGTTTTGGTGTATTCGCCCAGCAATTCCACGTTAAATCCAGCGTCGCGCAAGCCTTTCAACGGCAATCCGCTATCGTCTTGCAAGACAATTTTGCTCTGGTTTAACACCACGTTTCTGATGGTTGAGAAATATTCATTATACAACAAGTAACTCGCTGCTTTAAAGTAAGATACGATGGCGCCTCTTTTTTGGAAATACAATGCAAAGCCAGGTTTTTTCTCCAATTCTTTATCAGCAACGTTTTGAGAAATGTACACCAATTCTCTCACTAGTTTATCGCCAGGCTTAGAATATCCGATTTTGATACCCACTTGCTTGCTTCTTTCCATTCCCACAGGGGTTACATTGGCCATGTTACCTTGTTCGTCTACATCAAAACTTTGAACATAGTGAATGTTATTTCC
>JAGKXC010000040.1 GCA_021151535.1 Sphingobacteriia bacterium
ATGTTATTTGAATATTTGATTGAAGTTTGAATTCATGGTTCCATAGTGATAATTGCTTGTGGTAATTCGAATTGATTCTCAATTGTGTGAAACCATTGATGTGCAATTTTGGATGCCAAGTTCTACTCAGTATTCGCTGGCTCAATTCTACAAATACACTCCCTATATCAGATCGGTAATTAAGTAAATCAACAGATGAAATGGAAGACAGCTTTTGATACCAACCATCGCTTCTAAACGAAACACCAAATTGTGATTGACTGTTTTTGGAAAAAGTTTTCTTAACTGCTAAATCCGAATGAAATAAAGAGTTTCTATAATAACTTAGCTCTGAAATGGTAAAACTTCTAGATCTCCAGTAAAAACTTTGTATTAATTCTAAGTTTTTGGGTAACCGTATTTTTTGGTCGAAATTTAAACCGAGTCTTCCCATGGTAAATGAAGTGAAAGCATGCAACTGCATCAAATGTCTTGATCGAATATCGCTAATTTCTATGCGTAAATTTGGCGTTAATGGGCTATTTGCCAATTGGTTGAAATTATTTGTTAGGTAATATCCTAATTTTAAGTTCTCATAATTGGTAAACTGCAACGACGCATGTTTTAAATAATAAGAATTCTGAAGCCTCTGTACTTGAAATTCGCCATGATAGTATAAAGGTAAATTTCCTGTTATCCTTTTATTCCATGATCTTTTGGGGAATTTTGAAACAAATTGGAACGGCATTAATTTGGGTGTTAAAAGGGTATCATTAAATACCATTTCCAAAGAACCAATCTCTTGATTTAAACTCTGCTTTATCAAGGAAATAATTTCCTGTTTCGTTTCCGTGTGTACTTCAAAAATTTCTACTACGGGTTTTTTGTTATCATAAGAAATTTCCCAAATAACTTTATCAATGAGCTTGTGATAAAAAAAACTCCCTTTATTTCCTGTATGCCAAGTAAGATCCTCTTTGTTGGCAAACTCAATAAATCGCAACTTCCAAACACCACTGCTTCCATCAGAATAACTATATCGATTTTCGGATTCTTGAGCAATTGATTTTATGAAACTTGGCTTATCCAAAGTGTCTATTCTAAGAGTTTGAAAAGACTTATTCAGATGATTATACAAATGAAACTTAAGCAAATATTTCTTTGACTTCAATGCACTTCCTCCCGTAAATTGTTCTTGACAGATAATTAAACTTTGATTTTGAAAGGTTCCCAGTTGAATCATTTCTTGATTCTTGATCAAGTCTATAATCACGAAGTTGTTTACATTAAACAAGTTGTATGCGTAATAGGTAATACCATGAAAACACTGGTCAATTGTAAGTTTAAAAGTAGAAACAATTAACTTTTTAGTCTTTAGATTATACGTATATGTTTTTAATAATCCACCAAGTGATTGATTTACAGTGACTAATCCTCGGATGCTGTCAAACTGTATCTTTACTTGAGATAATCTTCTTTTATTGTTAACATCTGTAGTTTCGATTTGAAACAATACTAAGTTTTTCTTCGTTCTTGTGTTGATACTTTTTACTAAAATTTCATCTGGCTGATAACAAATCAGATACAAATTACTTTCTGTTCCTTTTGCAATATCTAATATGGGTTGATATTTAAAGCTTGAATTCCATTTCACATCGGATCGATTTTCCTTTCTAATATTTTTATCAACTTGTCTAATTTCTTTGATCCATTCATCAAATTGCTGGTGGTATTGAAACTGAAAGGCTTCTTCAATAGATTGAGTGAATTTTACGATAAACCAAAAAGAAGAAATTGCAGTATGATTTCCTTGCTTTAGTATCTGACTCCATAAGTATTTTCCAAATATCAATTGAGCCCTAGCTGGAATAGTTTGTAATTTTTTAAAAGCTCCAATCTGTTCAAAATAGGAATACTCGTCTTCATCATAAGCCGACCAAGAGGAAGCCTGTATCGCGCAATATCCTAGAATTAGCCATTTAGGTAAATGCCTTGAATCACTGTTGCTAATTCTCTGCTTTAAACCAAAACCTCCTAGAAACTCTTGCAATAGGAAATAATTGGTGTATAGGGCGATATCTTCTTTTATTTCATTGAAGTTCAAGTACAATCCAAGTGGAAAGGTTTTATCAATTCCATATTCACTTTTTAATCCTTGGTAATCTTGCCATAATTGCGTTTGTTTTAATAAAGTTTGATGCGTCACATCATCAAAACACAATTCAAAATATATATCGCCAGAAGTTTTATAACCTATTTGATTTTCTGCTTTTTGAAGTGTTCTATCGGCATATGCAAATAGACTATCTATGATATATTTCTCACTTTGGCTCAATAAACGATCTTTTGTAAGGATGAGATTTATCCTTTTGTAATTGAGTGTAATAATTTCCTTTTTTGATTCGCCAAATACGTGAGAACCAATAAAAAACAGTGGTACCAAAAGTATGATTCGAAGAATGAACCTACTTTTTGCTTCTAATTTATTGTAGCAGATTGCGGTATGAAAATTTTTTACTTTCAAAAAAAATGTTCTTGCCCCGAAGTTAGTAATTTTAGAATAACTACAGTAAATTACTTGTTATTTTTGCAATTGTAAAGTTTATGTCAAAAACTCAGTTTTATATCGATTTAGAAAATCAATTTGGTGCCCATAATTACCACCCACTTCCTGTTGTTTTAAAAGAAGGAAAGGGGGTAGTGGTAACTGATGTTGATGGCAAAGAATATTTTGACTTTCTTTCGGCATATAGTGCTGTTAACCAAGGACACTGTCATCCCAAAATTATTGAAGCATTACATGTTCAATCGCAGAAGATAACGTTAACTTCTAGGGCATTTCACAACGACCAATTGGGTGAATATGAAAAATTCATTACTAATTTACTTGGATTTGATCGTGTTTTGCCGATGAATACAGGTGTTGAAGGGGGAGAAACAGCAATTAAACTTGCAAGGAAATGGGGTTACGAGGTAAAAGGCATTCGTTCTAATCAAGCGAGAATTGTATTTGCACATGGTAATTTTTGGGGAAGAACGATTGCTGCTATATCTTCATCGCAAGATGCCGATAGTTATGGCAATTTTGGACCCTTTGTGCCCGGTTATGATATCGTTCCATATAATGATTTAAACCAATTGGAGGCGGCTTTAAGCAATCCCAATGTGGCTGCTTTTATGGTTGAGCCAATACAAGGTGAAGCTGGAGTAATTGTACCTATGGATGGTTACTTAAAAGGAGTTCGGGAATTGTGTGATAAGTATAATGTTTTGTTTATTGCAGATGAAGTTCAAACTGGCTTGGCGAGAACTGGCAAAATGCTATGTTGTGACCATGAATCAGTAAAACCAGACATTTTGATATTGGGTAAAGCATTGGGTGGTGGGGTATTGCCAGTGAGCGCGGTTTTAACAAGTAATGAGATTATGAATGTGCTTCATCCTGGACAACATGGTTCAACTTTTGGTGGAAATCCACTAGCTTGTGCTGTAGCCACGGCATCTTTAAAAGTGCTTGTTGATGAAAATTTAGCAGAAAATGCCAATAATCTTGGTGAAACGTTTAGAGCGGGTTTACAAAAGATTTCATCGCCATTGATACTCGAAGTTAGGGGTAAAGGATTATTGAATGCCATTGATATTAAACCATTTGGCGATAATAAAACCGCTTATGATGTGTGCTTGAAATTACTTGAGAATGGACTTTTAGCAAAACAAACACATACACATACAATTCGATTTGCCCCACCGTTGGTAATAAATGAAAATCAATTAATTAAAGCATTAGGTATAATAGAAAATACAATTCTTTCATTAGAAAATGTGAAATAATCATTGTATTTACTATATTTGCAACCCCGCTCGGGTGGCGGAATAGGTAGACGCGCAGGACTTAAAATCCTGTTGTCAGCAATGACAGTACGGGTTCGATTCCCGTCCCGAGCACAAAATGATAAGATTAGCGGTTATCATCATCAGTTTGCTAATCTTTGCTAACTGCAGCAATAGCAATAAATACAATCGTTTTATTAGTGAAACAGATACTGCCTATTCGGCGGATATTCGTTCCGTTTCTGCTAAAATCAATAGCGATCCTTCCAATCCAGAACTCTATTATTTGAGAGCGAATGCTTTTTTCTTTGAAAAGAACTTCAAAGAAGCGATTGCAGATATTCAAGTGGCTTTGGAAATCAATAACCAGCAACCACTTTATCATTATAAATTGGCAGAGTGTATGCTTTCTCAAGATTCAGCCAATGCCAAAGCTTCTCAAGAACACCTTGAAACAGCATTGAAATTAAAACCCGATTATGCAGAAGCCAAATTCTTTTTGGCTAAGTTGTTGTTGGCAAGACAGCAATATGATAAAGCCATCGCTTTCTACAAAGAACTAGAGAAAATTCCTGATTATCGTGAAAATGCGATGATATATGAGTCAGTGGCTTTTCGAGAACAAAAAGATACTTTAAAATCTTTACAATATATTGAACAAGTTTTGAAGGAAAATCCTCAAAATTATAATGCAACCATGCAATTTGCATTATTGTTAATCGCCCAAAATAAACCTACTGCAAAAATGTGGACACAAAAAGCAGTAAATATGAATGAATACAGTGATGAAGCTTGGTATCATTTGGGCTTGTTAAATCAAAAAGAAAATGCGTTTAAAACCGCCGTTGAAAATTACGAAAGAGCGCTCAAAATTAACCCATCTCATGTTTTGGCCAAGTATAATATCGCCGTAATTGAATCTGAATTTGAAAACTACAACAATGCCTTAAAACTTTGTTATGAAATTGAAGAAATGAGAACCAACTTCGATAAAGGATTCATACTTAAAGGGTATTGTTATGAAAAGTTGAACAATAAAAAAGCCGCCATTGAATCATACAAGGCGGCTTTAATTATCAATCCTCAAGCTAACTTAGCCAAAGAAGGATTAATGAGATTGAAATAATTATTTCTTCTCGAAAATCATTGTTGAATACATAGTATCGGTTGATCCTGAAGGGAAATTGAACAAATACTTTCTTGTTAATGTGATTTTCTCACCAGTCATCTTAGCTATATCCCAATTTTGGCTGAAGATCACTACTGATGAAGCATTTGCAGATGACATTCCCCAAGGAAGCAC
Organism: Sphingobacteriia bacterium; assembly: GCA_021151535.1. Classification (GTDB taxonomy): domain Bacteria; phylum Bacteroidota; class Bacteroidia; order NS11-12g; family UBA955; genus JAGKXC01. The sequence goes on from JAGKXC010000040.1 coordinate 5,114, forward strand.
ATCTTCTGCATTATCGCTAGGATCACATTTAGTATTGTTGGTTACTTTAAAAGATGTAGTTGTAGTAAAATCATAGGTATCGTCCTTTTTACAAGCTTCAATCGACTCAGTTTTTTCTCCTTGACCTGAATCAATCCAAGAAGTTAATGCCCAAGAATGCAACATAAATACTTCTTGTTTTGTTTTTCCTGAAATGTCAATAGTTCCATTGTTGTTACTGTTTCCATCTCCGCCGCAAGCAGCCAATGCCATCAATCCGATAGCAGAAATTGAATAAATTATCTTTCTCATAGGTTATATTTTCAAATATAGGAATTTTGTAAAGTGAATGAAGAAACCAATATGTAATTTTACCCAGGCATACGCAAATCGTTGATTACTTCGGCTGCCATTCTAAGGCCAAATAATGCAGGCATGAATGAAATTGTGCCATAAAAGCTTTTCTTGAAATTGCTTCCGTCTGTTAATTTTACCGAATCGCGATTGATTAGCTCTTCGTTAAATACCGCCTTAAAACCTTTGTAAACTCCATGTCGATGTAGTCGTTTTCTTACATTTCTAGCAAATGGACAATTATATGTCTTGGAAATATCAGTTACTGAAACCTTCGAGGCATCTGTTTTTCCGCCTGCACCCATACTTGATATCAATCGCTGTTGATGTTCAATGCAAGTTTTAATCAAATACACTTTAGGTGTAACAGAATCTATACAATCCATTACGTAATCGAATTTTTCATCGGCTACCAATTGCATTGTGTGTTCTGGCCTTTGAAATGAATCGATTACCCTAAGATTAATATCGGGATTAATATCCTTTATTCTATCTGCCATAACCTGCGCTTTCTTTAATCCAACAGTACTGTTTAATGCAGGTAATTGTCTATTTTTATTCGATACATCTACCACATCGCCATCCACTATGGTGAGATTACCAATTCCGGCTCTGGCAATAAATTCAGCAGCAAAACTGCCAACTCCACCCAATCCAACAATCAACACTTTTTTTGAAGCCAATCTCTCAACTGCTTCTTTGCCAATTAACAATTCGGTTCGTTCCAGCCAACTTAAATCCATAAGGGCAAAATTAATCCCTTACAACTACCTTTGCATCATGCGCATCCGTGATTTTGCGATTTTTTTCATCGCCCTATTAACCATAAAACTTCAATCGCAACAGCTACAAACATCGCATTATTCGCGTTACAGCTCCAGCACTGCCATGTTAATTGGATTCGAAAATACATCAATTTCGGGCGATGAATGGTTAAGTAAAAATAAACTGTTTCCCACCTTCGATGGATTTTACCATGCTTGGGCTGTAGTTGCCACCGATTCTTTGAAGGATTTTTTGATTGATTGTAACATTCATCATGTAGAAGTTGTGAATGAAACTGAAAATCTTCCAGTATTTAATAGTAGGGAAGTTGAATTCGGACAATTATTTCACATTAGATTCAAGCCTGAATCTTTTAAAAACGTATTGATTTTAAGCGGTTTATCCTATTTGGATGTTGCATCTAGGGTAAATTCACCTAGATTTTTAAACGACACCAGTAGAATACTTTCAAAAGTAAACATAGTTGAAAATGGGCGTCTAAATGGTTATCAAAATAACTACACTGGAAAGGGCGTAATGGTTGGTATAGTTGATATTGGTTTTCAAACAGACCATCCAACTTTTTTTGACAAAAACGGTTCTAATTATAGGGTGAAACGTTTTTGGAACCAACAAAACAATAGTGGAAACAAGCCCAATGGTTTTAATTATGGTACAGAGTTTTCAGATTCAACTTCCATTTTAAATACGATAGACGATGATGGTGCACATGGAACCCACGTAGCTGGAATTGCAGCTGGATCTGGATTCGCATCTGCAAATAACAAGTACAGAGGTATGGCTCCCGAAGCCGACCTATATTTTGTAGGTATTAAGTATGCCAATGATACTATCGCTGGATCCGCTTTAGGGGATTTTGTGGTTGCCAACCCAACAATTATTGATGGTTATAAGTATTTGTTTTCTAAAGCTTCTGATAATCAACAGCCCTGTGTTACAAATTTGAGTTGGGGAATGCACACTGGGCCGCACGATGGTACCTCCCTGTTTGATCAGGCAGTAGATAAATTAGCTGGACCAGGCAAAATAATGGTGGGTGCAGCTGGTAATGAGGCCAATAACAGAATGCATATTGGAACAGATTTAAAAGGCGATACAATTCATTCTATCGCAATTGACCGATCAAGAAAAGACTTTAAAAATGAATCCGTTTATTTGGATGCTTGGGGCGAGTCAAATCATAATTTATTTATTCAGATTTCTTTGGTTGATACATTTGGGAACGTGTTAGTTTCTACAAAATGGAATAAAGCCGGAGATTGTAAAAACTGTGGATTTTATAAGGAAACAGTAAAAAATGGATCGGATACACTTTCAGTTGTTTGGTCTGAACAAATCTATTTTGCGAATAACAAACCTAATTTGTTAATGTTAATTAACAATTTTAATAGCAAAAAAAATTATATCCGTGTGAGTGTAACCTCTGATGCCGGATTCCATATGTGGAATTCAGGTCAAGTTTATAGATGGACATCCGGTGGATTTTGGCAAGGTCATAACGACCAATCATTTGGAAGTAAATACATTTCTGGATCAAGAGAATTTACCGTAGGTGAAAACGGAGGTTCCGGAAGTAATACTTTAACTGCAGGTGCTTATGTTGCTAGAAATCAATGGTATAACTTTCAAGGTAATCTAATTGATCAAAGTTGGTATGCGGCGGGTGATATCGCAAGTTTTAGTAGCAGAGGCCCATTACCAAGTGCATCGGGTAACTTTCAAAGCACAAGACAAAAACCAGATATCATAGCACCAGGTCAGAACATTGCTTCTGCTTTACACAATAGACAACTCGCACCATGGCTAGATAATCAAATTGTTAGTAAATCAACTTTCAGGGGCAAAGATCAATATTATGTACTTTTTTCTGGTACTTCAATGGCCTCTCCACATGTGTGTGGTGTGGTAGCCTTGTATCTACAAGCCAATCCAAACCTTTCGCCATTTGAAATTAAAAACTTATGGAGGGTTTATCACCAACGTGATAACTATACAGGAAATGACAGTAACTCAAATGCGGGTTATGGGAAAATTGAAGCAGCTGATTGTATAACCTTCTTAGAGAAATTTTTACAAATTGACTTTCAGAGCCATAGTGAACTGACCGCTAAGTTTTATTTCGACAACAAATCGCATGAAATATTTACGATCTTAAATGGCGATGTTTTGAATAATAAAGAGGATTGGATATTGCAAATAACTGATGTTACAGGTAAGACTTACCAATCTCAGCTATCTAAACGTGGAAATATCAATAACGAAATATTGAATTGGTCATTACCGGATATTTCAAATGGGGTGTACTTTTTAAAACTTTACAATCCCGTTTCATTGCAATTTTACGCAGGAAAAATATTAATAAACAATCAATAATACTTTTTAATTCGAGGATTTATAGTCTAAATAAGATTGAACATGCCTGTTTTTTTTCTGATCATATATATCAGGAATTGTAACCATGATACCGGTTTCTTCAACATCACCAAAATGATGATTAATTGATGTACCAAAGGTTTTCATTGTAGGACTTAAATTCATGTATGCGTTGAACAAAGGTGGTATATTCTCGCCCAAATCTCTTACTTTTTGAGTAAGTAGCTTATGGCCTTCTTTGAAGTCTAAATTCTTAATTTCTTCTATAAAATCAGTACAATCAAATTGAAAATGAATAGGCGATGGGATAGTAACTAGACTCTCACTGTCTGGGAAATAATGTTTCATAAAACTCAGAATTAAATCCCTTGCTTCTACATTAAAATCTGTATACATGGTAATTTTCCCAAAGAAATATTTCATTTCAGGATTATCAACCACCAATGCTCCTAAACCATCCCATAAATTATCAAGTGAAAAAATTCCTTTTCTAGAATCCATACTAGGCTGAAATGCAGGTTGAACAAAGCTTCTGCCTAATTCGATGGAATAGGGGAAATATTTTTCTTTTAATTCAGTAGAATATTCGAAAATTTCTTTGGTTGAAAGATGGAAATCGCCGTGATCATCTTTAACATCTCTGCACAAAACGAAGCGATACCCGCCAACGATTTCTTGTTCTTCCGGATTCCAAACAATTAATTGTTTGTAAGCAAATTTTCCAGAATCGAATTCGTCAACATCAATTTCTTTACCTGTTCCACCACCTGCCATTCTGAAACTTAATTCACGCAAACGACCTACTTCTAACATTAAGTTAGGTTTATCATCACCTTTGAATATATAAATCTCATTATTGGCGTTGTTTGTGGGCCTTACAAATATTTCAGATGTAAGCTCATTTGCCAGAATTTCTTTAGGTATGGGTTTGATTATGTCTTGTTCAAATGCCATCAGCTTGTAAATTTAATACAATCTGTTGAAAGAGAAAAATATACTACAAGTTAAAGGTTGCTTGTGCGTTAGATTCTAACATATAAACATGTTCTTTAATTAGGTTGGCAATTTTTTGTGCTTGATTGCGTTTAACTCCATCTAAATAAATGGGCTTTCCAATAATTATTTGAACTTTTTTACCTTGTTGAATAAACATTTCATTGGGAAGCATCATCATTTCTAAATTAAACTTCAAACCTAGCCATTTTCTAAAATTAGCCATGCGGTAAAAGGCTTTAGAGTTCGATCCATCCACATAAAGAGGAATGATTGGAATATTATTCTCAATCGATTTACTCACAAAACTCTTTTGCCAATCAAGATCAACGATTTTTCCATTAATTTTCCTTGAACACAATCCGGCAGGAAAGACTTGGATAATTGCGCCTGAGGCATAAATTGCATCAATTCTTGCTAAACTTTCTTTTGTTGATCGCCCTAACTTATTTACGCCTGTAAAAATTCCGCTTAATTGAGGAACATGGGTAAGTATACTGTTAACTATTACTTTGATATCGGGCCTTACTTTAGCTACTTCTTGAATAATGCACATTCCGTCTAAACCACCCATGGGGTGATTGCTAGCTAAAATTGCTCCTCCCTGTAAAGGAATGTTTTCAAGGCCATGTACCTCAACATTCACTCCCATAGCACTTAATACACAACCAATGAATTTGTCATCACGTTCCTCTTTATGGTCGCGAAAAATCTTATTTAATTCATGAATTCGAAAGTAATTCTCCAACTTTCGAACAATGAATTTAGGAATCCATTTGCTTCCATTAGGAAGATTCTTTTTTAAGATTTCTGGTAAGTTTATTTGAAGAGCCTCTGACATGGATTCCTAAAGTATTGAATGAACTAAATTAGGGATTAAGTATTGTGTTTTTACAAGCGTCTAATATCGCAAATGATGCTGCAGATGAATTTGCTTCCGAATAAACCCTTAAAACGGGTTCAGTTCCACTGGGTCGTATCATAACCCAACTTCCATCAGACAAGCGAAATTTATATCCATCTGTATCCTCAATAGATGTAACTGTATATTGTCCAAAATTCTTGTAAAATCCTGATTTGCAATTATGTACGATTTCTTTCTTCAACTTGTTGTCTAAGTGAAGATCATATCTTTCAACCGCGAAACTTCCAACCTTGGCATAAATATCTTGAATCAACTGAGAAACAGTCTTACCGGTCTTCGCCATATATTCCATCAAAACTAATCCCATCCAAACACCATCGCGCTCGGGGATATGGCCTTTAATGGCAATACCACCGCTCTCTTCGGCACCAATTAATACGTCATCAGTAACCATATATTCACAAATGTATTTGAATCCAATTTTTGTAGTGATTGATTCTAGTCCCTTTAAATCACAAAGTGCCTGAACTTTATCACTTACACTGAAGCTTTTAACAACTTTCCCTGAATAACCTTTAAATTCTGTTAGATATTCAATCAATAACAAAATCAAATGATGGCTATCTACAAAGTTTCCATTTTCATCAAAAAATCCAATTCGATCGGCATCACCATCAGTTGCCAAACCACATTTGTAACTGTCATTACTGGCGATTAGCGGACCAATTTCAGGTAAATTCTTCAAAATTGGCTCTGGTGCACGACCTTTAAATCCAGGATTGTAATGGCCATGTAAAATCTCCGCATCGGGCAAAAGTTTCTTTACAATTCGCTGACCAGCACCATACATTGCATCATAGACCAAACCAGAAGATACGCTTTCCAATGCAGCCATGTCAAAACTCTTTCTTGCATGTTCTTCATACATCGCTTCCATGTCAAGAAATGAAATCATACCAGCATCTACATATTGATCAAAATCCAACTTTGGCAAAACCTCTTCATTTTTAATCATAGCTTCTACCTTGCTAACCTCTGATGGTATAGCAGGTCCGCCGTAGTTGGCTTTAATTTTATAGCCATTATACGATGGAGGGTTATGTGATGCTGTAATGATTATTCCAGCACCTGCATTTAACTTGTTTGCTGCCAAAGAAATCATGGGCGTAGAAACGAAACCTGTTGAAATAGATACACGGATTCCTAAATCTGCCATTTGCATAGCAGTTTCTTTGGCAAACATTTCGCCGCCAAAACGACAATCATATCCAACAACACAAGTTTTTTGAAGTTCAGCTGTCTGATTAATCCACTGTGCAGTAGCTTCAGCAACACGTCTTACATTAGTAACCGTAAAATCTCTGGCGATAATTTCTCTCCAACCGTCTGTTCCGAATTTTATTTGATACATAATTAATTGCAAATTTTAAATAGTTCAAGAACATGTCAAAACATGTTTTTGATATTCTTAGTTTTTTTCTTTCTTACTTAGTGAGCACTATATAAAAGCATTTTCGCCGGTAATTTCCATGCCCAAAATCAATAAGTGAATGTCATGCGTACCTTCGTAAGTCACTACGCTTTCCAAATTCATCATGTGGCGCATTATAGGAAATTCCCCAGTTATTCCCATCCCACCCAACATTTGCCTAGCCTCTCTTGCTACATTTAGCGCAATTTCAACGTTATTTCTTTTTGCCATCGAAATTTGGGCAGGGGTAGCCAAGCCTTTATCCATTAATTGCCCCAATCGCCATACCAACAGCTGTGCTTTGGTGATTTCAGTAATCATTTCGCTAAGTTTCTTTTGTTGTAATTGAAATCCGGCGATAGGTTTTCCAAACTGTTCGCGCTGTTTCGCATATCTCAATGCGGTATCATAACAATCCATGGCGGCACCCAAAGCACCCCAAGCTATACCAAAACGTGCAGAATTAAGACAAGTTAGTGGGCCTTTTAAGCCTTTAACACCAGGTAAAATATTCTCTTTGGGAACCTTAACATTGTCAAAAACCAACTCTCCAGTTGCACTAGCCCTCAAGCTCCATTTATTATGGGTTTCAGGAGTAGTAAAACCTTCAAACCCTCGCTCAACTATTAAACCGTGTACAACGCCTTCTTCGTTTTTCGCCCAAACTACCGCTACATCTGCATAAGGAGCATTGCTAATCCACATTTTAGCACCGTTTAATAAGTAATAATCACCCTTATCCTCAAATTTGGTTACCATTCCACTTGGGTTTGATCCATGATCGGGCTCAGTTAATCCAAAGCATCCCAACCATTCACCTGAAGCCAATTTGGGCAGGTATTTTCTTCGCTGTTCTTCACTACCGAATTTAAAAATTGGATACATAACCAATGAACCTTGAACAGATGCGGTAGATCGAATTCCGCTATCGCAACGTTCTAATTCTTGCATGATAATTCCGTAAGTTGTGTAATCCATTCCGCCACAACCATATTCAGCGGGCAACTGAGGTCCAAAAGCACCAATTTCTCCCAATTCTTTCACAATATGCTTCGGGAATGTTGATTGTTGTGCAAAATGCTCAATGATTGGACTTAAATCCTTTTTTACCCAATCTCTCACAGATGATCGAATTAACTTTTGTTCTTCGGTTAATAAGTCATCAATTTGATAAAAATCAGGTGCAGAATAACGATCTTTGGATTGATTTGCAGCTATTAATTCTTGCAACAATGCTTTTTCCTCTGGTGAAATTTCCAAATTCATGGCTTCTTACTTATGGTTATGCTACAAATTTAGTAATAATGGTTGTTTATCTATTTTTTTTACAAGAAGTTTGAAAGTATGGTTGTTTTTATAGACAAACTAAAAGTATTGTCGTCAGTTGGCTGGTATGTTGAAGAGCGAGAAATTGGCGTAGAATTGATTGTTTCAATTAGAATTGAATTGAATTCATCTGTTATTAGCGATGATTTAAATGATACAGTGGATTATGCTGAAATTGCAAGGCTTGCGGTGGAGATCTCTAAGCAACCAGTTCAATTGATAGAGACATATATTCACAATTTGAAAACATCCATTTTAGAAAGATATGCAAAAACAAGAAGCATAAAGAGCATTTTTATCAAAATAGAAAAACCTCAAATATTTCAATCAAATTTACAATATGAGGGTGTTGGCATTGAAGCGTTGTATATCCTTTAATCATATTAATTTATCGATGAAAATAAATACAAATTCTATATCCTCCAAAAAGCAATGGTTACCTTTGCGCTTGATGAGAAAATCAGCGTTGCTATTTTTATTCGCTTTAGTAATCAATGTTTCATTGGCTCAAGTACCTGCCATAACCGGTTGGGTTTATAACAAAGAAACTCTAGAAACTATTCCTGGAGCAGTAGTTGTTGATCAAGGTAATAATCAAAATACCCAAACCAACAACAATGGATATTACCAATTACCTACAACGCGCGGTGATAAAACAATAATTGTTGCCGCTACAGGTTTTAAGCCAGTAACCTTAAAAGTTGAAGTTGAAGCTAGTGTTTCTAAAAATGTTTTTCTTATTCCTGTAGATTTTGACGAATTGGACTCCGCAGAAGATGTTTTGAGCTTGTACAACCAAAAAATGTCGGTTTACAGCCCAAGAAAAAAACAAATTACAGAGGCACCATCCGTGTTAAGCGTCATTGATCCAGTTAAATATTTACAATTTTTGCCTTCTGTAACAGGTGGAATCGAAGGATTGTCGGGATTGGTTGTAAGAGGAAGTAATCCAGACCAAAACCTTATTATGATGAATGGAATGCCCATTTATGGTAATGGTCACATGTGGGGATTTTTATCAAATTTCAATCCTGAAATTGTTAAGAATGCAGATTTTTATAGGGGTGTTGCTCCAGCCCATTACGGTGGCAGAGCAGGTGGAGGAGTATTGGATGTTCAAACAGAAGGGGGGAGTGCAATTGAATGGACGGGAAAAATGAACGCAGATTTAATCACTGCAAATATCACTGCCAATGGACCTTTAGATCATAGAGGAAAGGTTACTAGTTCTATCGGAATTAGACGATCATATTTAGACTGGTTGATAGGTGCGGGTAGTGGAGATGCGCCATTGGTAGGAAATGTTCATGATTTAAATGCCCGAGTAGATTATAAAGAAAGTCAAAAAACGCAATGGAATTTTTGGATATATAATGGAAGAGATAAGTATGGTTTGAATTCGAAAATTAGTGATGTTGATTCTTTAGGAAGATTAATCGATATTAGTCTTAAGTTACTTACCTCTTGGCAAAATACCTTAGCGGGTGTGCGTTGGTCGCATGAATTTCATTCAAATTTATTTGGAAGCCTTTCTGTTGGATTGTCGAAATACAAATATTTAAATCAATTGGGCTTAACTGGTTCTATAACTACTGATACGTCGAAAAGAAGCGCAGAAGTATTAGAGAAATTCTCAAACACAATTAGTGATATCCATGTAAATGGTGATTTTAACTACATATATTCTCATCAAATCACCATTAACTACGGTTCGCAATTCATTGTTCATGCATTAAAACCTGGAAAAACTTACGTTTTCAACAAAGAAAACAACAATGCACCAACAATTGAAGAATATGGTTTAAGCAATATGCAAAATGTTGTAGAATGGGCTAATTACGCTGAAGTGGATATGCATCCTAATATTGGTTTATCCTTAAACATGGGGATGCGCTTATGGAGTTTCTTCACCAAGGAAAAATCATGGATTAGACCAGAACCCCGAATTATTATATCTCAGTTATTAGAAGGGAAAAAAAGAATTCAATTTGGTTTATCTGTTGCAAACCAAGGTTTACATCAGCTCTCAAGTGTAAATGGAATATTACCAGGTGATATTTGGTTCCCAAGTGGGACTGCAATTACCCCCCAAAGAACATCTCAAATTTCAGCTGCATATATGCAACCATTATTCGCTGGAACAGAACTTTCAGGCGAATTATATTACAAATCATTTAAAGGTATTACCGATTTAACTGGAATTGAAGAGGATCCTTTGCTTCCAAATTATTGGGAACGATCAATTACTCAAGGAGTTGGTAGTAGTTATGGTTTTGAATTATTGTTATCTAAAAAGACTGGAATTGTAACGGGTGTAGCATCCTATAGTTATAGTAAAACCCAAAGAAAATTTGAGTATATCAATGAAAATCAGTGGTTCCCATATCGATGGGATCGGCCGCATCAATTTAAAATGCAAATGACAATCAATGCTTCAAGTGCATTCAAAATCAATTTTGCAGCTGTAGTGATGAGTGGAAATGTTAATACAGTTCCAACAGGTAAATACATTGCAGCAAACGGAAGAATGGTTTATGATTACACGGTGAAAAACAATTATAGAATGCCAATGTATAAGCGCATTGATATTGGATTTACCAAGCAAATTAAACCTTTCATGAGAAGAGGGTATGATGAATTCTATGGAATTCAAATCTATAATGTGCTGAATTGGAATAATCCATTATTTACACAATTTAAAGTCACATCAAATAATCAAGTTAATTTAGTTGGGTTATCTTATTTTAATTTTATCCCTTCTGCGTTCTATCGAATTGAATTTTAATGTTTTAATTATGAAAAAAATCTTTTTAGCTATATTTATTTCATCCATGATATTCGTTTCTCAATCTTGTGAAACAAATTTGGATATGGGACAAATTCAGTATTCAGACAGATTGGTTGTGAATGCTTTGCTAACTACGTCAGATATTGTAGGTGTTTCAGTATCCAATACTTATAACGTTTTTGATACAACTGTTCCAGTTCCATTGATGAATGCAAGTGTTAAGTTTATTGACGATAATGGCAATCAAACAGATCTTAAATTAAACCTAATAACTGGTAAATATGAAGCCAACGTTGTTCCAAAAGCTGGAAAAAAATATACCATTTTGGTAAATCACCCAAAGTACAATAGTGCACAGGGCGAATTAACATTGCCTTTTGAAGCGGTGAAGAACAAATCAACCTTTGTTGACAATACTGCTTTAGACCCATCTGGCAATCCAACGGGTACTATTACATTGAATTTATCAGATAATGGTAATGAAAGAAATTATTATGAAATTAACATTTATCGTTATAATGATTTTCTAGATCAGTGGTTTATTATGACACCAGTAACCAATGATCCGAATATCAGTGAAAATGCCATTCAAACAAATTTGGGGGGTATCTTGTTTACTGATAAATCTTTCAATGGGAAAACCAAAACAATTCCTTTTATTACTGAATATGCAAGTGCTGGCACAAAGTATAAATACTTGGTGGAAATCAAGAGTTTGTCATCTCCATATTATCAGTATTTTCAATCTTTACAGGCCTACGAAAACACAAATTCAGTATTTTCTGAGCCAAATCCAATTTATTCCAATATTCAAGGGGGTAGAGGTATTTGTGCAGGCGCATCCGTTTTCAAAGACACTATATATTAAAAACCCCTTCTAAATTCTTTATTCTCTTTACTCTTGGAAAAAAACATTCTTATTAAAAATGCCCATCAACATAATTTACAACATGTTGATGTTGAAATACCGCAACAGTCTTTTACCGTGGTAACAGGTGTGTCTGGAAGTGGAAAATCAAGCTTGGTTTTTGATACTTTATTTGCTGAAGGACAGCGACGTTATGTTGAAAGTTTAAGTAGTTATGCCCGACAATTTATGGGCAGAATGAAAAAACCTTTGGTAGATGATATCCAAGGCTTATGTCCTGCTGTAGCTATTGAACAAAAAGTGAATACGCGAAACCCGCGCAGTACTGTTGCTACTTCAACGGAAATTTACGATTATGTTAAGTTGTTATTCAGTAGAATTGGTAAAACGATATCACCTATTTCAGGTAGAGAGGTAAAACGCGACACTATTGAAGATGTTTTGGTTTGGGCTGAAAGCAAAAAAACAGGGAGGATTTTGATTTTATCGCCCATTAACAAATTGGAGATAACCTCCAAAGACATGGAGATCCTTATACAAAAAGGTTTCTCTAGAATTTGGAACACAGATGAATTGCAGGATTTAAATGATTTAATTGAGCATAAATCTGTTTTGTTAGGTCAATCCCACATCCTAATCGATCGTTTACAAATTGATTTCGGCAATGAAGAATTTCAGTCAAGGTTGATGGATGCTTGTGAAACTGCATTTTGGGAAGGGGAAGGAACATGTGTGATTTTCGATTATGATCAAAAATCATATGTTGAGTTTTCTAACAAATTCGAATTAGATGGGATTAAGTTTGAGATTCCAACAAAAGATTTTTTAAGTTTCAATAATCCCCACGGTGCATGTAAAAAATGCGAAGGTTTTGGATCGGTATTGGGTATTGATTCTGATTTAGTTATTCCAGATCCTTCTTTAAGTGTTTATGAAGGAGCTGTTGCACCTTGGAAAGGCGATACTTTAGGGGAATGGCGAACTGAATTTTTACGTTTGGCCTCACATGCTGACTTTCCTATTCATCGTGCTTATAGAGATTTAACACAACAAGAGAAAGATCTACTTTGGAATGGCACCAAAGAAATTCCGGGAATTAATGATTTCTTTAAATACGTTGAAGAGAAGTCTTATAAAATTCAATTTCGTGTTCTTGCTGCAAGGTACAGAGGGAAAACTACCTGTCCAGATTGCCAAGGTACGCGCTTACGAAAAGAAGCCGCTTATGTTAAAATAATCAACCAATCGCCTGATAAAAATGCACCTGAACAACTAAGTATTCAGGAATTGCTTTTGATGACGGTGAATGAAGCTACCTCATATTTCTCTCAATTAACACTCAATACCATGGATTTTGAGATTTCAAAGAGGGTATTGGAGGAAATTAACAACCGCTTGCGATTTTTACAAAATGTTGGTTTGGGTTATTTGTCGCTTAACCGCTTGAGCAATACGCTGAGTGGAGGCGAAAGTCAGCGTATTAACCTTGCTACTTCATTGGGGTCAAATCTTACTGGTTCAATGTATATTTTGGATGAACCAAGTATTGGATTGCATTCGCGAGATACTGAAAGATTGGTAACGGTACTAAAGGAGCTGCAACAAGAAGGAAATACTGTAATAGTTGTTGAGCATGATGAAGACGTGATGAAGTCTGCTGATTATGTGATTGATATTGGTCCATTCGCCGGATCGCAAGGCGGTAAATTGATGTTTCAGGGCGATTACAATCAAATGCTTTCTGATAAAAACAGCTTAACCGCTTCTTATTTGCGCGGTGAAGTTCAAATTGAAATTCCTCAATTAAGACGTAAACCGGTTCATTTTATTGAAATTGAAGAAGCTGCAGCAAACAATTTAAAAAATGTTACGTGTAAATTTCCTTTAGAAGCTCTAACAGCGGTAACTGGCGTTTCAGGATCAGGAAAAACCACCTTGATTAAGCAGATTTTATATCCAGCATTGGCAAGAGAATTGGGTCAGTTGATTACCATTAAGTCTGGGAAACATCGCAAGATTTCAGGAAATGTAAAATTGGTAAATGCAGTTGAATTGATAGATCAAAACCCAATTGGGAAGAGTTCCAGATCTAATCCAGTTACATATGTGAAGGCGTTTGATGAAATTAGGGATTTATTTGCCAATGCGCCTACCTCTAAATTTCAAGGGTTTAAAAGTTCTCATTTCTCGTTTAATGTTGATGGAGGGCGATGCGATCAATGCAGTGGTGAAGGTGAAACGGTGATTGAAATGCAGTTCATGGCCGATATAAAATTAACTTGTGAAGCTTGTGGTGGAATGAGATATAAAAAAGAAGTGTTGGAAGTTGAGTTTCAAGGTAAGAATATTTTTGAAGTGTTGGATATGACGGTAGATGAATC
>JAGKXC010000133.1 GCA_021151535.1 Sphingobacteriia bacterium
GCAGTAGCTGGTAGTAGAAAAGGTGAGCAAATGAAAATCATTCCAGCGATTCAAACCACATTGAAACAATGGTTAGCACTGTATCCCAACAGTTTGATTTTACAAGAGGATGCTGATTTTGCGCGCAAATACAGGCGATTAGACGCTTATGATAAGGGAGATTTGAAATCGGATTTGTTGCGGAGAGAAGTTGGTAAAATGCATCCTAAAAATTGGGTGGCATGGATTAAATTTCAAGCACAAATAAAATCCTACAGTTGGGAGGAGTTGGAAAAACGCAATTGGATAATAGATTCTGTTGGGAACAAAATCTTTATGGTAGCATCAACAGATCACAAAAGTTTATTTGCGTTTGAAATGGAAAAATCGCAAGTAAAAACGCACTATTCTGCCAATGAAATTATTCAATTGCAGAAGGTTTCAAAGCCAATTGAATCGCACCAAGAATTCAAGCATAGCTTTGAGTATTTTCAGAAATAAGAATAAATCATTTGCCTTCTTTTAACATTTGTGCATAAGCATTTGGTAAAACGCTGCCCTCAATTGCAGATGCCGCCTTTTCAATGTCGTATTCAAAACGCTTGAATTCCACTTTTACCGCTTCTAGATTGCTCCAATCCGCTGTAATATCAATATCCAGAATCACATAGCCGCCTTGTGGATTGCCGTCTTTGGGTTTGCCCACCGAACCAATATTAATGGCATGCTTATAACCGCCATTACTGGCATTGGCGAAGCTTCTGTGATAAGGTTTGTGCGTATGGCCAAAACATAAAATATCAGCATTTGCCTCATCCAATATCCTTGTAAAACTCGCTTCTTCTCTGTCTTCAAACAAATATTCGTTGATTTTTCTCGGGCTTCCATGCACCAGCATCAAGGTGGATTTTTTGCTACCCATAAGAAATTCTACCCGAATATGTCTGGGTAATTGCCGCAAATATTGTCGCTCCTCATCGCCAATTGCCGCGTTTGTATAAGCAATGGAAATTTTGCCCATCGCCTTGTCTTCATCTGTTTTATAAGCGCAGCCGCATTCCGGAATGTTCAATCCAATTCCTTCGTCGTAGTTTCCGGCGATACACGGTATACGTCTCTTACGGATTTCATTTACTACTTCATTTGGCCAAATATTGTAACCCACCAAATCTCCTAAGCAATAAATCGTATCGATTTTTTCTGTTTCTACATCGTTAAAAAATGCTTCTAGAGCCGGTAAATTGGCATGAATATCGGAAAATAGGGCGATGCGCATAGGGGTTATGATTTAGTTGTGTAAAATCTGTTGCGTAACCAAAAGGCTACATTTACTAAGGCAATGAGGGCCGGAACCTCAACCAATGGACCAATAACACCCGCAAATGCCTGTCCGCTGTTGATCCCAAAAACGCCTATCGCCACTGCGATAGCCAATTCAAAATTGTTACCGGCAGCTGTAAACGAAATCGCAGCATTGGTGCTGTAATCTGCGCCTAATTTCTTGGAAATAAGGAAACTAACAATAAACATGATGGCAAAATAAATTACCAATGGAATGGCAATTTTAATCACATCTAATGGGATTTGAATAATCATTTCACCCTTGATGGCAAACATCAAAACGATGGTAAATAACAGGGCAATTAATGTGATGGGAGAGATTCGTGGCAGAAATACTTGGTTGTACCAATCATCGCCCTTCAATTTTCTTAAAATGCTGCTGCTGGCTAATCCTGCAATAAATGGAATACCCAAATATATCAATACGCTTTCTGCAATTTCGTTCATTGCAATCGAAATGTGCATGGACTTTACGCCAAAATAGGGAGGAAGTACAGTGATGAAAAAGTATGCGTAGAAACTGTACAAAAAGACTTGAAAAATGGAATTTAAAGCAACCAACCCAGCCGCATATTCTCGGTTACCTTCGGCCAATTCATTCCAAACAACAACCATCGCGATGCATCGCGCAAGTCCGATCAGAATTAAGCCAATCATATATTCTGGCTGGTTTTGTAAAAAAGTAATCGCCAGTAAAAACATCAAAATGGGGCCAATAATCCAGTTCATTAATAACGACAGACCTAAGATTTTTCCTTGCTGGAAAATGCCTGCGAGTTTGCTGAATTTCACCTTTGCAAATGGTGGATACATCATCAAAATGAGCCCAATGGCCAATGGAATATTGGTTGTGCCACTGGAAAGAGAGTGCACGAATTTTGTGGTTTCGGGCGATAAATATCCGAGTCCTACCCCGATTATCATCGCCAAGAAAATCCATACCGTTAAGTAGCGATCAATGAAACCTAACTGTTTGCGTGCTATTACTTGAGTACTTTGGTGGTTATTCATAGTGAAAATATGCGTTTAACAACATCCCCCGCCGGGCGCACAAACCGTTGGATCAGGTTTTTCAGCATACACCGAAATGGAGTAAATGCCATTTTCGCCTTGGTTAAATTGACTAATTTGCTCAGGTGTAAGGTATTTACTTAAAATATCGTTGGGGATTACAATGGGTTTTTCTTTTTGAATTTGAATGTTTTTAAATCCGTTCTTGTAAATTAAATTCAAGTAAACGTCTTTTTGGATTGCGCCTGAAACACAGCCTGCATACATTTCAGCATCTGTTTTCAAGGCTTCCGGTAAATCGCCTTTTAAAACAACATCCGAAATACTAAAATGACCCCCGGGTTTCAATACCCTGAAAATATCGGCAAACACATTGTTTTTATTGGGAACCAGATTCAAAACACAGTTGCTTACAACAACATCGGCAGAGTTGGCAGTAATGGGCATTTTTTCGATATCGCCCAAACGAAATTCTACGTTGTTATAACCCAGTTTTTCTGCATTGATTCTGGCTTTTTCAATCATCGCCGGAGTGAAATCTACGCCTATTACCTTGCCGCCAATTCCAACTTCTGAGCGAGCCACAAAACAATCATTGCCAGCGCCACTACCCAAATCAACCACGGTTTGGCCAGGTTGGATTTTCGCAAATTGCGTAGGAAGGCCGCAGCCCAAGCCCAAGTCGGCATCTGCATTGTACCCAGAAAGTTCATCGTAGCTTTCACTCATGATGTTGTACACTTCAGTTGAACAACCACCCGCTCCACAGCATGAAGCTTGATTGGTTTCTTTGCTTTGAAGGGCAATTTCGCTGTACTTCAATTTTACGATTTCTTTGAGTTGTTCCTCGGTTTTCATGTGGTTTTGATTAGTGGATTATAGGTTTAACAGCATCCTTCGCCAGGTTCGCAAACGGGAGTGGTGTAGGTTACAAAGACAGACTGCAATAGGTTCTTGGCGATTTCCCATTGTTGATCATCAATACAATAACAAACTTTGGCCCCATCAATTGATCCTTTGATGATGCCAGATTCCTTTAATTCCTTTAAATGTTGCGATACCGTGCTCTGCGATAGCGGTAATTCTTCTACAATATCGCCACAAATACAAGTTTGTTTGGTAATTAGGAGCTCTAAAATGGCAATTCTTGCAGGATGCGATAACGCTTTTGCATATTTCGCAATTAAATTTTGCTGCTCAGAAAAAACTTCAGATTTGCTTGTGCCCATGGCTATGAATAAAATTCTTATCGCAATATTACGATAAGAATTTTAAAATTCATTCTTTTAGGCTATGAATTATTTGCCTGCATCAATATTGCCAATTCTTGCACATGGTAATCGTTTGATTAACAGTCAGTAGCAATTGAATTCCGGTGATGATTCTCCAGCAAAATGCTACAACCAATGTGATTTTCATAGGGATTAATATTAAGCTGTAATAGGGAATAACATAGCCACAGAAGGCAATCCACACAAATAATCCCAATTCTACAATCGATAAAATGTAGATTTCGTAATGAAGTAGCACGTCAACCTTGGGTCTTTTACCCAAATAGTTTTGTAGATAGGTAAAGAAATCATCGTACTCTTCATGGTTGTAGCAACGATGGATAAAACTATAAATAGGTATAATAGATTTTATTTCGAAATCTGGTGCTCTTAAGCCAATATGTGTTTTCGCTATTTTGATTAATTGATGAAATCGTATCTGATAGATAATACGACATGTAAAGAGGAATAAACCGATAATTATTAATTCTGTTTCGTTTCCTTTAATTCCTAATAACAAATTATAGTCTTGGGTAGTAAACATGGTTAAATTATTAAAAAGTTTCAATAATAAAACAGATATTAATTGTAAACCACTATTTGTATTTGTGATAAAATCGCTATATATTTGATAGTATGGAAGAAGCCAGAAATTATCCAAAACCATCCATTGTGAGGATATTGCGAGAAAGCAATGGGTTTTCACAGGAGTATGTGGCCAGTAAATTGTCGCTAACGCAACAGGC
>JAGKXC010000134.1 GCA_021151535.1 Sphingobacteriia bacterium
TTACTTGCTGATATTCAATTTCTTGGTAACTACTTTGTCTCCGCTTTGGATACGTACGAAGTACATACCATTGCTCAACTCAGAAGCATTTACAGGGATCAAACCAGTGTTATCTGAATTCAATACCTTAACCAATGCGCCTGTTGCAGAACGCATTTCAATTGAAATCTGTTGACCAAAGTTTTCACTTACCATGATCTGATAGTTTCCTTCAGATGGGTTAGGGAAAATAGTAGCGCCAGTTAAAGAGAAATCTTCAGCACCAGCTCTGTTCATTACCACTTTCTTCGTCATGATACACTCACAACCTGTAGTTTTGGTTGTTGCATACATTGTAACCGTGAATTCACCGTCTTTTACGAAGTTGTGCTGTACAGTGTTACCTGCTTGCTTACCACCGTTTTCAATTACCCAAGTGTAATTTACAGTAGATTGAGCACCAGGAGTTCCGCTCGCATCAATTGGCTCGAACTTCATTCCATAGTATCCATATGCATAGTCAGGAGTAGCTACGAAATCACAAGTTTTTGGTCCTTCGTGGATGATAACCTGCTTAGTAAATGAATCTACACAGCCACCCTCAATGCTAGCCTTTAAAGTAACGTTGTAAGTAGTAGTTAAAGATACATTAAACTTATGCAAAGGATCACTTTCAGTTGACAAGTTGCCATCGCCGAAATCCCAATCAAAGCTAATTACACCTTCTTTCCACTCTGAGTTGTTGCTAAATGTTACAGGCTCGCCTGCACAAACATCAGCAGCATTGAATTGAGCCTTAGGCTGAACCAATACGTTCAAAGATTGGGTGTAGCTTTCAGTACAACCATTGTTCAAGCTAACAGTTAAAGTAGCTGTTTTAGGTCCTAAAGTAGACCAAGATTTGTTTGGAGACTCCAATCTTGAAGTTCCACCATCACTAAATACCCAATCGTACTGAGCAATTGTTCCCGCTACTTTTGGTGTTAAGTTAACAAAACCTGTAGGAGTTAAAGAACAAGCTGGACCATGAGAAAACTTAGTTTTTGGACTCTCGTCGATGGTAACAATTTTAGTGATTGAATCTTTACATCCGAATTCAGAAGTAATGATCAATTTCACATTCTTGTCGCCAGAACCATTAAACAAATGCTTAGGAGCTGGAGCTGTGCTTACGCTGTTATCGTCGAAGTTCCAGTAAGAACCGATGTTTCCAGAAGAAACAGTTGATTTGTTTTCAAATACAAATGGGATGTTTTCGCAAGCACCACTTACCACTTTGAAATCAGACTTTGGATTTTCAAATTGATAAACACGTTGGGTTGATTTTGCGATACAGCCAGCCAAATCAGCAGTTAAGGTAACTGTATATGCGCCGATTTTGTTGTATTTGTAAGTTGGGTTGGTAGCAGTGCTTGGAGCAGATCCATCACCAAAATCCCAACTCAAAGTTGCATTAGCTGGAGTAGACTTATTGGTGAATTCCAATTGGTAACCACCACAAGCATTTTTCTTGCCGAAGTCAACTACAGGAACTGGGTTAACAGTAAACAAGGTGCTATCATAGCTAGGGAAGCCATAAGGCAATGTTTTGGCTGTCATTTTTACTTTGTAAGTACCTGCTTTGCTGTAAGAGAATACTGGATCAGGAGCATCGGTTTTATCAGCTGGGTCACCAGTTCCGAAATCCCAATCAAATTCCATGTTACCAGAAGTTACGGTTGATTTGTTTTCAAACAATACGTTTTCACCTATACAAACCTGAGTAGGCTTGGTGAAGTTAGGAACAATGGTAGGATACAACAAGATATCACGCTTGATTACAGTATCGCAACCATTGCCCAAATCGTTAACAACAACATACAAAGTGATGATTGAATCTTCCAAAGTCTTATCAGTAGTTTTGAAAGTAGCAACCAAATCAGAAGTAGCAGTAGGAGCAACAAATGAAGCACCAGTTACTGCCTTACCCCATTTGCAACGCGCTGAAACAGAAACCTGCCAGTTGTTGCCGCCACCATTGCCTTTGTAATCTTTGTTTGCATAAATTCTAGGAGAGTTAACTGCGTAATTAACAGGCTGACCCAAAATTGTAACGTCGAAAGACTTTGAAGGTTGGTAATAAGCTTGAGTAGGTTGAGCAGTGTAAGTCATTACACCACCACCTGGAGCAGGCTTAACAAATGTATTGAAAATGAATGAGTCATTAGAGTTGTTATCATCTGGCAAGTCAACAAAAATGGCAATTCTTGCAGCGCCATAGTTATTCAATACCAAAGGCTTAGGGAAGTAAACTTTTACAGTATCGTTTTGAGCCAACTGTTTGGTAACCAATGCGGATACTTTAGGACCACCATTCAAAGCATAACTTACATTGAAGTTACGGGCTTTATCATAAGCGTAATTGCTCTTCACAATTAAGTAAGTAGAACCAGTGGTATAACCAGCACAAACTTGAGCAGGAACTGTGAAGTTGGTAGATACAGCTTCTAAATCTGTGTTTGTTTCTAAACCACCACGATCATGCTTGGTTTTGTTTCTCAAAACCAACTTATTATCCTTGATGTTGATTGGTAAATAAGCCACGTTGTTTTGTAATGTCCATGCACCAGCTCTCCAATCGTTGTTTGTTTGATCAACAAATTTTGGATCATCGCCATTGTCTCTAGAACCGTTTACACCTGCACCACTAAATCCAGCCCAATCTGTATAGTTTGTGCCGTTGAAGTACCAATATGGATATGTAAACAGGTTATTCAATGAATATGTATTGTCGTTAAATTCTTTCAAGTTTGCAGGCGTACTATAGCTCAAATACATATACAAGTATCTGTAATAGTTTGTGTTTGGCCCATTGTTCTTCAAATCAATGATATTACCTGTGAAGTAAACAGTGTGGTAATACAAATACAAATAACAATAAATATAAGAAGAACCAGGAGTTGGCGCATTAGAAGTATTAGCAACAAATGTGTTATTTCTAACTTCTGCAGTATATGATCCACTCAAACCTGAGTACAAATAAATGTATAATGAATTAGATTTATTTCCGGCGATTACGTTACCTATTACCTCATAGTTGTTCAAATAATACCAATAAACATAGTGATAACCAGTTGAACCTGTTGCTTGGTTTCCAACAATATAGTTTCTATTTATCTTAAAGTTATTGGTACCATTGTAATAGTAAATGTATGAACTGTAATTATAGTTAACTGAGATATTATTGGTGATAGTATTTTCTTGGAATTCGTTCCAAGTGTAAGTACCGACACTACCATAATAAATGTAGAATGAATACATGTAGTAATTAGAAACGGTTTTGTCTACTAAGTTTCCATTACATTTTAAACCGGTGGGGTAGTAAATGTAGAAAGAATACATATATCCAGTGGTGTAGTTGTTCTTGTTGTTAACCGCACTATTCTGTAAAACGTCGCAATAACTTGGATAATAGATATAATATGAATACCAATAATAGTTACCTATACCATTTACTACAGAGTTTGTAGTAATGGTAGAGTAGGAAGGGTAGTAAATGTAAAATCCATAAACGTTTGTAGCAGTACCACTAGATTGTAAGTTGTCAATCTTGTTTCCGGTTATATCGCTATAAGTAGGATAATAAATATACATACCGTAATTGGAACTGGAAGTCTGCATGATATTCGTTTGGATGTTATCTGCAATCTTCAAACGGTAAGTTGAATTACCATAGTGGTAATATGCATATACGCCATAATAAAGCGACATTGTAGTTGTAGTTAATGTAGCGCCCTTAAACGGTAAGTCATGTATACTATTGCCAGAAATCACCGTAGATCGGCTTGCACTATATGCATAGTTAGAATAAATTCCATACAATGAAGTACTACCCCCTGTAGTAGCATCATTTCTTGAGATATCATTGGTTGAAATTTGGTTACCATTGGTATAAGCTTGATATATACCATAGTAATAGAAGTTTGTAATAGTACAACCACTCAAGGTATTGTTTTGAGCTGCAGTGGTGTAATCTGAAGTATTGCCGTTTAATGTTACACCATAATAGGGTCCAACGTTACCAGAAGTAGTAAACATTTTACAATTGCTAATTGTATTGTATCTACCAGGCTGACCAGCAGTACCAGTAGCTGCAGTACCAGTTGCTGATGGAGCAGTTACTGAGTTACTAAATGCAATGTAATAGGTTGTAGTATTAGAAACTGAGTTAGCATTAAAAGAAATATTTACACCACTCACAGTATTGTAATCTGCTTGGTTGGTAAACCAAATACCACCAGGGGTTGTTGATGTGTTTTCAATGGTTAAGTTCTTCAACGTCATGTAATCCACACCATT
>JAGKXC010000135.1 GCA_021151535.1 Sphingobacteriia bacterium
GGCGATGTTGATGGTAAGGATATTGTTTTGATTGATGATATCATTGATACCGGCGGAACTTTGTGCAAAGCTGCTGCTATGCTAACTGAAAAAGGTGCAAAAAGTGTAAGAGCCTTATGCTGTCACCCAGTTTTAAGTGGCAAGGCGTATGAGAATATCGACAATTCAGTGCTAACTGAGTTGGTTGTTACTGATACGATTCCTTTGAAGAGCCATTCAGATAAAATTAAGGTATTATCAGTTGCTCCATTATTTGCTAGAGCGATCAGAAATGTTCACGAAAACGGAAGTATTAGCTCTTTGTTTAAGCAAGTAGTTGCCAGTCAAACGAACATTGATTTCAATAAATAAGATTATAAGATAAATAAGAATATGAAGACCATTTTATTAAAAGGCGAACACAGAAGTGAAGTAGGTTCACGTACTTCTAAAGGTTTGCGTAACGAAGGTAAAGTACCTTGCGTTCTTTACGGTACTGGTGGCGAGAACGTTCACTTTGCAGTTTATCAAGCAGATTTCAAAAACTTGGTTTATACTCCTAACGTGTATAAGGTAAGAATCGATGTAAACGGAAAATCTTATGATGCTGTTTTACAAGATATCCAGTTTCACCCAGTTTCTGATGTGATTTTGCATTGCGATTTCTTGGCAGTTGATGCTTCTAAGAAAGTTGTTATGGAAATTCCAATTAGAGTTGTTGGTAATTCTCCTGGAGTAAGAGCAGGTGGTAAGATGGTTAAGAAAATTAACCGTTTGCGTGTGCGTGGTTTGATCCAAAACTTACCTGATTATATTGATGTAAGCATCGATAATTTGGAAATTGGACAAAGTGCTAAAGTTGCTAACGTAACAGTTGAAGGATTCGAAATTTTGGATGCTCCTGCTAACGCTATTGTAACTATTAAGACAACCCGTGCGTTGATGCAAGCTGCTGCTGAAGCTCGTAAATAAGACTAAAACAATTATTCATAAAAAAACCCCAGATTTATCTGGGGTTTTTTGTTTTAATACAGTTTTATTTGGTTGCTATAAAGCAAACAATTTTATTTTGTAGCAGCAGCAAATAAAGCTGACACCGCTTCCCAATTAACTACATTCCAAAATGCACCGATATAATCAGGTCTTCTGTTTTGGTAGTTTAAATAGTAGGCGTGTTCCCAAACGTCTAAGCCTAAAATTGGAGTACCTTTTACATCTGCGATATCCATTAATGGATTGTCTTGGTTAGGCGTTGAAGTAACAACTAATTTGCCGTCTTGTACAATTAACCAAGCCCAGCCAGAACCAAAACGAGTAGCTCCTGCTGCGTTGAATTGTTCCTTCAATGCTGCAAAACTGCCGAAACTTGCGTTGATAGCATCTTTTAAAGCACCAGTTGGTTCGCCACCTGCGTTAGGGCCCATGATGTTCCAGAAAAAGGTGTGGTTCCAATGTCCACCGCCATTATTACGAACAGCCATGCTGTGCTTACTAATGTTTGCGATGATCTCTTCTAAACTCTTACCTTCCAATTCTGTGCCTTTGATGGCATTGTTCAAGTTGTTAACGTATGCTTGGTGATGCTTTGAATGGTGGATTTCCATTGTTCTTGCATCGATGTGTGGTTCTAATGCGTTGTACGCATAAGGAAGTGGTGCTAATTCAAACATAACTTTAAGATTTATTGATACAACAAAGTTAACTCAAAGGGGTTTGTTTTCAAATGAAGAAAATAATTAACCTTTCAGTATGATATTTGCCACAGGTATATTACCTCAAAATGCAGATTTTTCAGTCTATAATATCTTTTTTTAGCATCATTTCAGCTATTACTCCCAACTTAGAATTGGTTGCTGCATTGCTTTCTCTATGGTGCGTTTGGCTGGCTGCAAAGAATAATATCCTCAATTGGCCTGTTGCTATGCTTGGCTCAATTGGTTATATTTTTGTATTTACCTCAGTAAAGTTGTACTCTGATGCGATGCTAAACACAATATTTTTGGCATTTCAAGCATATGGCTGGTACGCATGGAACAAAGAGAATAAATCCAAAGTGAATGGTTCAGAAACCGCCCTTTCGGTTTCTGTATTGAAGCCAAAATTGGGAGTGGGTTTGTTCGCTATCGCCCTAATAATCTATTATCCTTGGATAATATTCATATCACAATGGCTGCCTAATCAACATTGGATTTTGCTCGGATATTCCGTGCAATTTCATGCGCCGATGATGCCGTATTTAGATGCAGCGATGATGTTTGTAAGCTTGATAGCGTTGTACTTGCAATCCAAAAGAATCCTTTTTCATTGGTATTTATGGATCCTAGTAGATTTGGTATATGTTCCCATTTACATCAAAAGCGAGACCTATTACACTGCTATTTTATACGCCATTTATATCCCTATGGCCATTGCAGGTTTAAAGCTTTGGAAAGCGCAGTTGCGGCCTGATAGTCGCGTTTAAATTGAAAAAATTCCCTTATTCGGGAAGGTACAGCAACGAGGAGAAGTTGTCTTTTTGAAAAATTGCCTTGGCAGATGCTTGAATTTCATCGGCGGTAATTTCTTTTATTCGGGCGATAGCTTCTTCGATGGTTGTGATTCTATCGTGTTTCACTAAGCTCTGGCCCATATGAATCATTAGGCCCGGCCTATTTTCGTTTGAAACGATAAGTTGACCAACATATTGATTTTTAGCGCGCGATAATTGAACTGAGCCAAGTATGTTTTGGTTGAGTTTTTCTAATTCTTTGTAGATCAAATCAACTGATTTTTGTAGATATTTGGGTTCACTGCCCACGAAACAATGGAACAAGCCAGTTTCTTCAAAGGTGGCATAGCCGCTTTCTACATTGTAGGTATATCCATATTTTTCTCTGATTGCCAAATTTAATCGGCTGTTCATGGATGGGCCGCCCAGCAAGTGGTTGAGCAAGGAGAACGACCATCTGTTTTTATCGTTGGAAGAGTAGGCGTAATTGCCAATGATGGCGTATGCTTGATTGAAATCCGTTTTTTTGGTTTGGTGGAAAACAGGCACTGATTGAAATGCTTTGGATGTTTTCTCAACCCCTTGCTGGGCGGCCTTTGATTGTTTGGCCTCCTCGATGCTTAGGTTTTGCGTGTGACTAACAATCACCGTTTGATTGGGCAGAAATTGATTAAGGCCTTTTAAAATACGCTCAATTGAAATATTGCCAATTACAGACAATACCATATTCTGAGGCTGATAATGTTTATTTACAAAAGCTTTTAAATCTGATTGTTGTACAGATTCAACAGATTGGGGTGTACCCAAGATATTATGAGCCAGTGGGTGACCTTCAAAGATCATTTCTTGAAATTCATCATATATGTTTTCTTCAGGCGTGTCTAAGTACATGTTAATTTCATCGAGTATTACCTTTTTTTCTTTTTCTAATTCAGGAATAGGAAAGGTAGATCTAAAAATCACATCGCATAATATATCAATGAGTTTGATATAATTATTTGAAGTACTTGTTCCATAAATGGTAGTAAGTTCCTTTGTAGTAAAAGCATTGATCTCTCCCCCAACACTTTCCATGGAATTTAATACATGGATAGTTTTTCTTTTTTCAGTGCCTTTAAAAAGCATATGCTCGAGGCAATGTGCTAGACCGGGGATATTTTCATCGTTTTTGCTACCCGTATTTATAGTGAAACCAGCATGAAACAATCGAGTACCGCTTACTTTTAAGTAAGCAATTCTCAATCCATTCGATAAAGTGATGATTTCAAATGCCGATTGGCGGTTTTGTCTTGTCATGTTTACACAAAAATACCTCGTATTATCTGTATTTTTGCATAGGCATGTTAACGAATAATACAGAAGAACTGGTTCACGGAATACAAAACGGCAAGTATAAGAGTGCAATTATAACTACGCATCATAAACCCGATGGTGATGCCATGGGGTCTAGCTTGGGTTTGTATCATTTTTTGAAAAAATTTGTTCAGCATGTTCAAGTAGTTACTCCTACTGATTATGCCGAAAATTTATTTTGGTTGCCAGGTAATTCTACAGTTTTGGATTGGGAAAAAGAACAGTCACAAGGTGAGGAATTACTCAAAAATGCCGATTTGATTTTTTGCTTGGATTTTAATCGTTTGAGTAGAATCAACAATATGGGTGAAGTGGTAAGACAAACTGCTGCCCAAAAAGTGATGATAGACCATCATTTAGAGCCAGAAGAATTTTCAGATTTTACCTATTGGAATCCTATTGCAAGCAGCACCTGCGAATTGGTTTATCGTTGGATTGAACATTATTTTGGCTCTACTGAAATTTCCAAAGATGTTGCTACATGTTTGTACACAAAATGGAAATTATTCCCGAATGCAGAACTGCTTTGATTTATTTGAATGCAGAAGAATTGAAAAGATTTGAAGTAAGAACGGGTGATACAGAAGGATTGGTGAATTTTGGTTTGGGGATCAAAAACATCGTTTTCAGTGTTTTGATAATAGATCGTACCGAAAGAGTAAAAATGAGTTTCCGTTCTAAAGGCGATTTCGCAGCTAATGAATTTGCAGGAAAGTATTTCCAAGGTGGCGGACATAAAAATGCTTCTGGCGGACAAAGTGAAGATACTTTAGAGAATACAGTAGCTTTGTTTAAAGAGAAAATTCAATTGTATAAAGATCAATTACAACAAGTTAAATAAATGAAAAGTTGTTCTATGAAAAACACAGGTACGAAGTTTACATGGTTTTTTGTGTTTGTTATCGCCCTGCAATTTGTTGCTTGTGGCAAAACATATAAAACCCAATCTGGAAGCGAATATCGATTTGTAGAAGGCAAGCCGTTGGATAGTATGTTAGGTCCGAATTACATGGTACTGATGAAACACATGATTTTGGGTCCAGATGGCGATACCATTCAAAATACATTTGCAATTGATTCGATGGAAGAAAGGCCTTATCCGGTGCAAGCGGGTACGGATGTGAGAGAAGTAATTCAAAAAATGAGTGAAGGTTCTGTGGTGGAATTGTATGTGCCAACTGA
>JAGKXC010000238.1 GCA_021151535.1 Sphingobacteriia bacterium
TCAAGAACACCTTTGTGTTAGAAACGCAGTGGGTGTTTTTGATGTAAGTCACATGGGCGAAGTTTGGGTAGAAGGTCCAAAAGCGTTTGACTTAGTATCTTGGATTACCACCAACGATGTGAGCAGTTTGTTCGACGGCCGTGTTCAGTATTCTTGCATGCCAAATGCAACTGGCGGTATCGTAGACGATTTGTTGGTTTACCGTTTCAATAGCGAGAAATACTTGTTGGTTATCAACGCTGGTAACATCGATAAAGATTTGGCTTGGATCCACGAGCAGAATAAAAACTTCGGAGCTACCATCACCAATGCGAGCGACGAGTATAGCTTATTGGCTATTCAAGGCCCTAAAGCAACCGCTGCTTTACAAAAGCTAACCTCTGAAAATCTTTCTGAAATCCCTTACTACCATTTTGTAGAAGGTGAAATGGCTGGATTGCAGTTGATCATCTCTTGCACAGGTTATACAGGTGCAGGCGGATTTGAATTATATGTAAAAAATGCAGATGCCAAGAAATTGTGGGATGCCGTTTTTGAAGCAGGTGCAGAATTCGATATCAAACCCATTGGTTTGGGTGCCAGAGATACACTTCGTTTAGAAAAAGGTTTCTGCTTATATGGAAACGACATTAACGACGAAACTTCTCCCATCGAAGCAGGTTTGGGATGGATTACCAAATTCAACCATGAGTTTGTGGTTGAAGTAAGAGGCAAATTATTAAAAGCTGTTGTAGTAAAGATTCCTTTCCTATAACCTTTATTGATAATCATACATAAAAAAAGCCGGCTAAGCCGGCTTTTTTTATGCTTAACCAATTTTAAAATTGCACCTGTGCGCCAATGGTAATCCATCTTGGCAACAAAGGAATCGCAGCAAAATCGCGATAACTTACACCCATCATATTTTGCACTTGTAACCAAATAACAAAAGGCTTTCTTGCGGCAACTGACGGTGGTCCAACAGTGCCAGCAGCAGAACCAGAAGAAGAAACAGAAGCCAAAGATGAACCTGAAGTTACAGAACCTTTAGAAATACCATTTTCCGCTCCGCGA
>JAGKXC010000136.1 GCA_021151535.1 Sphingobacteriia bacterium
CGTGTTGCCTCAAGCTCAAGCCCTTACCGGTAAAGGTAAACCCGTTGTAATTGTGATGAAAACCGAAATGGGTCAAGGAGTTGACTTCATGATGGGTACCCATGCATGGCACGGAAAAGCACCCAATAACGATCAGTTAGAGAGCGCTTTGAACCAATTGCCGGTTACCGAATTTGGCGATTATTGATCGTGTTTGATAGATTCATCTCCCTCAAAGGCGTTGTAAATCCCTAAATTCTATTTCAATCAAATCCCCAATGCAAAACATGTTCGCTACATCCAAAAAAATCTGTCTCGCTTTGTTGATGATGGTTTTGGCCATCTCTGCTCAAGCGCAGGTAAAAAATGCCTTTCCAGGTCGCAAAACAAGAATCTTGTTTTTGTTGGATGGTAGCGGAAGTATGTTGGCCGAAATGGGTGCGCTGGGAAGTCCTTCCCGTTGGGCTACTGCCGTAACCTTGTTGAGCAAAATGGTAGATACCGTCAGGTATGTACCTGATGTGGAAGTAGGATTGCGCGTATTCGGACATAACCAACCCAATGAAAAAAGAGATTGCAGCGACACCAAATTGGAGGTGCCTTTCGCCCCGAATAACCACAAACAATTTGTTACCCGTTTAAGGCAAATCAAACCTTTGGGTTATACTTCTATTACCCAATCTTTGTTAGCCGCAGCGAAGGATTTTCCAGAAGATCCAACTGCCAGAAACATCATTATCATCATCACCGATGGGGTAGAAGAATGTCCTGGCGATCCTTGTCAAGTTAGCGAAGCCTTACAAAAAAAAGGAATTATCCTCAGGCCATTTGTGGTTGGTTTGGGAACTGATAACGAAGCCTTCCGCAAGCAGTACTCCTGCGCTGGCAGATATTTCAACGCTGAAACACCACAGCAATTCCAAAAAATCATTGGCGTAATTGTGAATCAAGCATTGAATAACACTTCTGTGCAAATCAACTTGTTGTACCTTGCCGCCAATAAGTTCAGAAATTACTGATGTGGTGGCAGGTAGGCATAATGTCATCGCCCTAAATACTCCCCAAGGAAGCTTATTCCTGAAAATGGGTGGCGTAACACGCTATCCGCGCTTGCAAGCCATTGTTCGTCAGAGCAATACGCTTCAGACCGTGAATGCGCAAGAATTCAATACCGTAGAAAAATATATCACCGGAACCTATGATTTAGAAGTATTAACGGTTCCAAGATTGTATTTCAAAGGAATTACCATGAAACAAAACCAGACTACCACCATAGAAATCCCCAATCCAGGCTTGGTTCAACTGAGCTTGAGTAAGGATATTTCCGGGGCGATTTTCCAGAAAGTGGAAGGTAGAATGGAATGGGTGATGGACATCCCAGGGAACGTTCCCAAACAATTGTTCAATATGCAGCCGGGCGATTATACCATCATTTATAGAATGGCTGGTGAAACCCGAACCCTCTATAGCAAAAACAAGACTTTTAAAGTAAACTCAGGAACTACAACACAAGTATCATTGTAATCATGAAATCATACGAAATACTAGGACAGAAAGACACCCGTAGCGGTTTTGGAGCAGGTTTGCTCGAAGCAGGTAAACAAAACCCCGATGTGGTAGCCTTGTGTGCCGATTTAACTGGATCTTTGATGATGGATGCCTTCAAGGACGAATTCCCAGATAGATTCTTCCAAGCAGGTATCGCAGAAGCCAACATGATTGGCGTAGCTGCAGGTTTGGCAATCGGAGGTAAAATTCCTTTTACCGGTACCTTTGCCAACTTCTCTACAGGTAGGGTGTACGACCAAATCCGTCAGAGTGTTGCGTATTCGCATAAGAATGTAAAAATTTGTGCTTCTCACGCAGGTTTAACCTTGGGTGAAGATGGTGCAACCCACCAAATTTTGGAAGATTTGGGATTGATGAAAATGTTGCCAGGTATGACGGTTATCAATCCTTGCGATTATAACCAAACCAAAGCAGCTACCATCGCCATTGCGAAGCATGATGGTCCAGTTTACTTGCGTTTTGGTAGACCAAAATGGCCTGTATTCATTCCAGAAGATATGCCATTTGTTATTGGAAAAGCGTTGATGTTGAATGAAGGAACGGATGTAAGTATTTTCGCTACCGGTCATTTGGTGTGGAAAGCCATCGAAGCAGGTCATATCCTTGCCGAAAAAGGAATCAATGCTGAAATAGTTAACATTCATACTATCAAGCCTTTGGATAGAGATGCGATATTGGCGAGTGCCAAGAAAACAGGTTGTGTAGTTTCTGCTGAAGAGCATCAATACAATGGTGGTTTGGGCGATAGCATTGCTCAGTTGTTATCACGCGAACTTCCAACTCCTATGGAGTTTGTAGGGGTGAATGACAGCTTCGGAGAAAGCGGAACCCCTGATCAATTGATGGAAAAATACGGATTAACAGCCAACGCAATTGTTGAGGCTGCTATGAAGGCCATCGCAAGAAAAAAATAAACCTTTTAGCAACTGAAACGTTGTTATATCCAAAACCGGCGGGTCGCATGCAAATGTGTCGCCGGTTTTTATGTTCATTGCCGGTAGTGATTTTCACGGCTGCGATGACGAAAATATTGAGTAAAGTTCATGAATACTAGGGATATTATCCAGCATTTTCAACGGATTCCGCCCATGCAGGAGTTGTTGTTGCACGTTGGACAAGTGAAAAAGATACACCTTCAGGGTACTTCGGGTTCTGGTGCTGCCGTGGTGATGGCTACGGTTTATGCGGCTACTTCCCGTCCGGTGTTGGCCGTATTGCCAAATAAGGAAATGGCCCAATACTTCAAATCGGATTTGGAGAATATTTTGGTGGGCGAACCCATCTATTTTCTGCCAGATTCGTATTTGAAATCCTACCAATCTCAGCGTGAAAATGCGATGCAGGTGCAGGAAAGGATTGAAACCTTGAATGCCATTCGCAAAAACAACCGCCGCATTGTGGTAACCTATGGCGCCGCGCTATCTGAGGTAGTTGTGAACCGTGAAACGCTGGAAAAATCTGCGTTTGAAATCGCAAAAGGCCAGCAATTATCAATCGATTTCTTGCTGGAGTTTTTAGAAGAAAATGGATTTCATCGCAATGATTTCGTATTTGAACCAGGAGAATTTTCTTGGCGCGGCGGGATCATTGATTTGTTTTCATTTGCCCATGAATTGCCCTTTCGTATTGAATTAGATGGCGATATCATTGAATCGATCCGAACCTTCGACGTAAACACACAATTATCGGTAAAGGAAATTGCACATTTTTCATTGTTGCCCAATGTACAGGAACAGCAGGAGGAAGTGTCGCTCACGGCCGTAACTGAATACTTCGCGGAAGACACGCTTCTGTTTTCAAAGGATTTAATTCTTCAAGCTGAAGAATTAGCCAAAGGCTGGGAGAAAGCGTTGCAGGCCCATCAGGATGCGGTAGACTTTGCCCGAGAACAGACTCCCAAACACCCAAAAGAGGTATGGCTTACTCCCAAATCCTTTGAAAAATGTTTGGAGGCCTTCACGGCGATCACTTCCGATGCGCTTCGCCCGAGAGATAAAGAGAAAATTATTGAGTTTTTTCAGCAACCTCAACCCCTGTTTCAGCGCAACTTCCAGTTGTTGATACAGTGGATGCAAGAGAATAAAAACCAAGGTGTTAGGACTGTTGTGTTTTCTGAAAATAGCCGTCAAATTGAACGATTGCTGGCTATCATGCAAGACACAGGTTCTCAAGCCGAATTTGATCCGGTTTACCAAGGATTGAGCGAGGGGTTTGTAGATGGTGATGCCAAAATCGCCTTTACCACCGAACACCAGTTGTTTGATAAATTTTATAAGCCCAAAAGTAGACAGCGATATTCTTCACAAACTTCCTTAACCCTGCGCGAATTGCGGCATTTGAAGCCGGGCGATTTTGTAACTCATATCGATCACGGTATTGGAAAATTTGCGGGCTTGGAGAAAATGGATGTGAATGGGGTGAAACAAGAAGTGGTGAGGATTGTTTACCGCGATAATGATTTACTTTATGTTTCGGTGAATAGCTTGCACAAAATTAGCAAGTACACCGGCAAAGACGGTACCGCACCAGTGTTGCACAAACTTGGATCAGGCGTTTGGGAAAAGCAAAAGCGAACCACCAAGAAAAAGGTGAAAGATATCGCCCGTGAATTGATTGAATTGTACGCCAAACGCAAAGCACAATTGGGATATCAGTTTTCGCCAGATCATTATTTGCAAATGGAATTGGAGGCGTCGTTTTTCTATGAGGATACACCCGATCAAGCCAAAGCAACGGAGGATATAAAGCGAGATATGGAGCAAATTCAGCCCATGGACAGATTGGTTTGTGGCGATGTGGGATTTGGAAAAACGGAAGTGGCCATGCGTGCTGCATTTAAAGCCGTTGTAGATGGCAAACAAGTGGCAGTACTGGTGCCAACCACCATTTTGGCGCAACAACATTTTAGAACTTTTAGCAAACGTTTCGGGGGATTCCCCGTAACTGTTGATTATATCAATCGCTTTAAATCAACCAAAGAGCAAAAAAGCACTTTAGAAAAGGTGAAAGAAGGGAAAGTAGATGTGTTAATTGGAACCCACCGCATTTTGGCAAAAGATGTTGAATTCAAAGATTTGGGCTTGATGATCATTGATGAGGAACAGAAGTTTGGGGTGAGTGCCAAAGAGAAACTCAAAGAATTTAAAGTGAATGTAGATTCGCTAACCCTTACTGCAACGCCTATTCCGCGTACCCTGCATTTTAGTTTGATGGGGGCGAGGGATTTGAGCATTATCAATACGCCACCACCAAACCGACAGCCAGTGCATACTGAACTTCATATGTTTAGTAAGGATTTGATTGGCCAAGCAGTGTTGGATGAGGTGGGTAGGGGTGGACAGGTGTTTTTCATTCATTCTAGGGTGAGGGACATCTATGAGGTTGCCCGCATGATTGAGGAGGCGGCTCATGGGGT
>JAGKXC010000137.1 GCA_021151535.1 Sphingobacteriia bacterium
GTTATAGTATGTCAAAAGAGGGCTGCCAAATGGCAGCCCTCTTTTTTTATGGTTTGCGGTGATCGTATAAATTAATTTTATTAATACGATAAAAACAATCAATAGTTTTCTTTAGTGATGTACGAATTCCATTTCTTATTATCGCAGTAAGAAAAATATAAATCGTTGTAAAATAAGGCTTTTAGCGGTGTTTAGAGAAAAAACAAGAGTTCGGAACAACTAAAGAAAACTATAATAAATACTATATGGAAAACAACTACAAAACCAATTCAATCTCTCGGAATTTGAGGTATGCAGTATTTGCGTGTTTTACATGCTTATACGGGGTACTCAATGCCCAATTAAATGGTAATTACACCATTAATGCTTCTGGAACGGGTGCAACGAATTACACTACATGGGCTAATTTTGCTTCAGCCTTAAATTCTGTAGGTGTATCCGGACCGGTAAAGGTTACCGTAATGGGTAATCATTCAATTACTGCAGCTGTTACATTCAATGCAATCTCAGGCGTAAGTTCCACTAATACCATTGAAATTGATGGCAACAGTACTGTGCTAAGTAGCAGTAGCACTGCAGATGCTATTCTATTTAACGGGGCTGATAGAATTACGATTAAGAATTTGAGAATCGATTTAACATCTACTTCTACTTCAGCGGTAGGTATTCGATTTACGAATGCATCGGATGATAACACCATTTCAGGTGTTACAATTCAATATTCTGCTAGAACCACTGCTTCAACATCTGCAGGGGCATATATTGCTTTTTCAAGTTCAAATGCAACATTGTCTACTTTAACAACCACGCATAATGGTTCAAGAAACATAGTAGAAAGTTGTACAATGAGAACTACCAATTCTAATAATCCTGGTCCAGCATATGGAATTGTGAATCAACAAGGAACTTCTGCTTACATATCTTCAGCAACTAATAATACCTTTAGAAATAACATCATCTCTAATTTTTATTATTTCGGGATTTTTCAACGTTACGTAAATGGTGATCAATTTATTAACAACGATATTTCTCGTTTGGATGCAGGGAGCGGCACTCTTACTTCCACTGTAATGTATGGAATCTATGCATGGTATTCATATGCAACCAATCGTTCCGTAATTTTTAGGGGGAATATTGTACATGATTTTCCCTATGCCGGAGCTGCAGCATCTTCCACAACCAACTATATCAATACTTGGTATAACACATCATTTTATTATAACTATGGATCCACAACCAATAATTTCATTTTTGATGGCAATAGATTTAGTAAAATTCGCTCATACAGTGTAATTCGAGGCGATTTTTATTACAACGAAGTAACCAACATTGTCAATAATATTTATGAAGATTTTCAAACCTTTACCACCGGTACAAGTTATATGCACTATATCTATTTTGGTAGGGATCATAATATTGAAAATAACCAAATTGTGAATTGTTCACTTTCAACTGCTAGTACTGGTTCATTCTACGCATATTATGTATTTTATTGCTACAATACCAATAGAGCGCGAAACAATTTCAACGACAATATCATTCGTAACAATTATTCAGGTGGTAATTTCTTTGCAAGCTATTTGTATTTCACTTACGGTTCTTGGAATATTTTGAGAAATAGAATTGTTCGTAATACTACCAGTGCAAACTCTGGTTATTTCTACGGCTTGTATTGCTACTACAATTATAATATGGATGTAGCATCGAATATTATCGCTGATAATTTAGGTTATTTTGGCGCATATCATTGTTATACATATAATTACAATACTGGTTATACCGCTAATTTTGCTCAAAATACATTAAGAGCTGCGAGTTCAAATTACCAATTCTATTTCATGTATGGTTGGTTAATTCAAGAAGTGCAATCTCGACTTTCATTTGATGGAAATATCACAGAGATTTCTTCTAATTATTATGTGTATCCTGCGTATTTGTATAACGCCAATACCTCAAATATTACTTCTGTAGATTACAATTCTTTTTATTTTCCTCAAATTGTGAATCAATACTGGGCTATTGGGACAACAGGATACAATAGTTATACCGCATGGGTTAACAGTGGTAAGCCCGGAGTTAATAATAACTATACCAATCCTAATTTTAGGGATGCTTCTAATGGCGATTATCGTTCAAATAGTTTTGAAACACAAAACAATGTGCCTTCAATTTCATGGAATAACTTTGACAGAATTAGAAAAGCTAGACAAATAGGTTCATCAGACAGAGGTGCTTATGAAGACTCTATGGATATTACGGCTACATCAACAACATTTAAAATTGCATCTGATGTTTGTGCAGGATATGAATCTGACATCGACATTACCATTAGAAACTCTTACACCGATACAATTTATAACTTCAATGTCGCTTATACCATTAATGGCGGTACTGCTGTAAAACAATTTGTGAAAAATAAAATTCTTCCTGGTGATTCTTTGCGTGTAAAGTTTGATAAAAAATTGGTTTTACCAATTGCTGGTTCAACAACTATTCGATTGTATTTGGATATCAATGACGACAATCAAAAGAATAACAGTTTTACCTTTACAACGAATGTAAAGCCTGCGCCAGGCGGTGGAAAATATGTGTTCTCAACCAAAACTACATCGCCCAATAACGCGATTTACCAATTAAGTCGCCCATTCGATGTTACTGTTCTAAATACTCCAGTTTATTATAATATTCCTGCTCCTAGGGTTTATAATAATTCTGGTTATGGAACAACTTCTCCAGCGAATTGGTATGCCGCGGTGCAAGCTTACACGGCAAGTGGAAGAGCTGTAACGGGTGCAACTTTAACAGCTCCAACAGGTGGAAAGGATATGGAAGTGAAGTTTGAAACTTCAGATGCCACTTTGGAAGATTCTACTTTAACATTGGTGTTGAAGGTGAGTGATGTAAATAATGGTTGCGATACCTTTATAAAGAGAAATATTTTGATTTTCCCATCGGCAACACCTGATTTCAAATTCCCAAATAAAATTTGCGATGGTTCTGAGGTGTTATTTGAGAATAAATCGAATATCAAACCTTCAGCTGCTTTAGAATATCATTGGGATTTTGGTACTGGGGTTGCTGCAGATACATCCAATGCTCCCGAGCCAATTTTTGAATTTCCAAAATCAGGTAAATACGATGTGCTATTAACTGCTAAGACTATGCCTTATGGTTTTGTATTTACCAAAAAAACAACAGTTACTGTTAATGATGTGCCAGTTGTTGACTTTACTAAATCTAATGCTTGTACAGGAACCGATATTCAGTTAACCAGTAATACAACACCTTCTGGTGCTCTGTTAACATGGGATTTTGGAAATGGAGTAACCAAATCTGGAAGCAAAGTTTCTTATCAATACCCAAAGGCTGGGGTGTATAAAATTACACTAAAGGCTGATTTGAATGGCTGTGTTGTGGAGCAATCTCAACGTGTATATCAATTTGAAAAGCCAATTGCCCAATGGAACTTAAAAGTTGGATCATGTGATAACGAAGTGTTTAAATTTGATAATTCATCAAAAATTGCAGGTGGTTTGATTGGTAGTTTCTGGGATTTTAATGACAATGGTAGTATCAGTACAGATGATGAACCAATCTATAAGTTTTCTACACCAGGTACAAAAAATGTTAAATTAACTGTTACTTCTGAGTTTGGTTGTAAAGATGAATTAATCAAGCAGGTTGTAGTTAAAGAATCGCCAAAAGCTGGATTTACACATACTCCGGCATGTTCTTTAACTCCTACTGAATTTACAAATACTACTTCTGAAGTTGCAGGAACCACTGCTAACTATTCTTGGAATTTGGGCGATGGAACTGTGAAAAATTCGAAAGATTTTACTCATTCCTGGAAATCTTTGGGTCCTAAGAAAATCACTTTACAAGTTACCTTAAATAATGGATGTACTAATACAATTACCAAAGAGTTGAACGTGTTAACACAGCCAAAAGCAGGATTCAGTGCATCAGATGTATGTGCTGGGGATGCAGTAGTGTTTGTAAACAATACTACATGGCCTGACGGACAGATCAGCTACTCATGGGATTTTGGAGATGGAACTTACAGCGGTAACTCAGATCCTGTTAAATATTTCAACGTAAAACAAACAACTACCTACAACGTAACGTTGGTAGCAAGCATCCAAGGTGGCTGTGCAGATTCAATTACTCAGAGAGTAATCATCAACGAAGCCCCAAGAACTTGTGAC
>JAGKXC010000138.1 GCA_021151535.1 Sphingobacteriia bacterium
CCCAAAGTGTTTTGGGAAGAAAGAGGCCCAAATACGCCGCGTTTTTTCCTTACCCGCGCTTGGATTTATTCCAAGGAAATGTTCCCAGTTTTGGTGTACTTGCCCTATGTAATTGCACTGTATGGTTGCACCAACCTGATTGTGCAAATGTTGAGCGGCGATGAAATTGTGATCGATACCATGGCTATTGTAGGCATGATTTCGGCCTTTTTTATGATGCTTTTAATGCGCACATTCGATGATTTAAAGGATTTTGAAATTGATAAAGATTTATTTCCGCATCGTGCTACGCCTAAGAAATTGGTGCTGAAGGCAGATATTACAGCCATTTCGTTGTTTTCATTCTTGGTATTGTTGAATGTGAATGTGTTCTGTGGACAATCCACTTTGGGCGTTTTTGCCATTATGATCAGTTATTGTTTATTGACGTATAAGTGGTTTTTTGCGGAAAAATACCATCGCCAGCACATCTTCTTTACAATGCTGGATCACCAGCCCATTCCTTATGTCATCAACTTTTTCTTGATTCACACCGCGTTGGCAACGGGTGCCCATTATGAGGCTTTTGGTTTTAACCATTTGATTTTGTGGTTAATTGTTTCTTTGCCAGTTACGGCTTGGGAGGTATCGCGCAAGGTGAGAAGTGCGGATATGGAAACACATTACGAGACATTTTCGATGGTAATTGGTTTGAAATTGGCAACAATTATTCCCATGATTTTCATGGCGGTTACCGGCTTGATGTGTGCTTATATAGGCAATGAATTGCATTTTTCGATGTGGTTTTTTGTGGTGGATGCATTGGTAATTGGGGCGATTTTGTTTTATTATTTGCGATTCTTGATTTATCCCACTAAGGAAAACAATGTACTAACCAATGTGGCATTATACACCACAACGGGGTTGTTTGTTAACTTGATGATTCATACCATTTACAGCTACGTATCGCATTCCTAATTGGGATTGAGGAGATTGCATGGGAGCGATTCGCAGTAGGGAAGAAGTGGGTGGGAAAGCCCACAATTTGATGGTGATGCAGGCCCATGGCTTGCCGGTTCCTCCATTTATTGCGTTGGGGTGGAAAGAGTTATGTGATTTATTTGGGTGGCCTGAGAATTTTGGTGATTTGGGCGATAGGGTATTTTCGTTACACCAACCGGATTTGGCCGATATCTGTGCCGAAATTACCGAGCGGGTGCTAGCCGCACCCGCCTCGGTAACGCAACAGCAACAGCTGTTGCAGCGCTGTTCAGCGCTTTTCGGCACCTCCTACCACACCGCCGTCCGCTCCTCAGCCCTCTCTGAAGATGCTGCCGCAACATCCTTCGCCGGACAGCACCTCACCGAACTCTACGTTACCCCAGATCATCTCATTGCTGCCATCAAAACCTCCATCGCGTCGGCCTTCCAGTTCGGCGCTATTTCATATCGCCTACACCACCAAATTCCCGTTTCCAATATCCAATACGCCGTGGTAATCCAACTGATGGTGGATTCGCAAATCTCCGGCGTGGCCTTCTCCATGAATGCCAACGGGAATCTGTCTGATGCCGTGGTTGCCGCTGGCTACGGACAGGGTGAAGGAATCGTGTCTGATCAAGTAAACACCGATACCTTCTTCGTTTCCAGAGCCACTCAACAAATACAGTCTGTTGTTCAAACAAAACCTACCGGACTTTTCCTCAACCAAAAAGCCCTACAACTCCAAGATATACCTGCCGAAAAGCAAAACCTTCCCGCACTTACGCACACCCAAATCCTCCAAGTTTATCAACTGGCTATCACCGCAGAAAAACTGCTCAAACACCCCGCAGATATTGAATTTTCAATAAACGAAAAAAATGAATTGTATATGCTGCAAATGCGGCCCGTGACAACCATTCATATTCAAAATCTGCATATCCTAGAAAATACCAATATCGTAGAAAGTTACCCCGGAGTTACGCTTCCGCTGAGCTATACCTTCGCCTCAAACGCCTACGAAACCCTTTTTAGAAACTGTGCCCGTTTCTTCTGGATCAACCCCAAAAAGTTTAATCAGAATCACCAAGTTTTTGAAAATTTGATCGCCCATTATTACGGCAGAGTTTACTACCGATTGGATAATTGGTACAGAATGATGGCCATCGTTTATCATTCAAAATCTTCCATTCAAGCTTGGGAATCCGCTGTGGGATTGCCCGATTCTGCATCGCAAGAACTCAAATTTAACCTCTGGGGGAAATTCAAAACCTCACTCTCCGTGGTTTGGTTAATCCTCAATTATCGCTCCGGTAATAAACGCTTTTTTAAAGTTTTTCAAGAAAATTATACTGTTTTTA
Source organism: Sphingobacteriia bacterium (assembly GCA_021151535.1). GTDB lineage: Bacteria > Bacteroidota > Bacteroidia > NS11-12g > UBA955 > JAGKXC01. The sequence goes on from JAGKXC010000138.1 coordinate 2,322, forward strand.
AAGCCTATCCAAAAGAAGGAAGTCCCTTGCAAATCTGGCTTCATTTGCAAAAAGCGATGGATAAAACCTTCCTTTCTTGGCCGCTTACCATCGTAAATGATTACCTCGCTTTCAAGGCGTTTGGTTGGTTGCAAATTCTGATAAAAAAATATCAAATTTCTGAAAATCAAGAGTTTGCAAACGAAATTATCATGGGCTACGGAGAAGTGGATTCTGAATTGGCCGTGGTGAAATTGCTCGAACTCAAGGATTTTATTAACCATTATCCCGCTTTGCTAGAAAAGTTTCAGCAGCCTTCATCCGATGTTTTAACTGCCATTCAATCCAATGAATTTCCAGCTTTTACCCAACTTTGGGAGAATTATTTGGATCGATTTGGCGATCGAACCTTAGCCGAGCTTAAGTTAGAAGCCATATCGCCCCGTATGAACCCAGAATTGCTGGTGGATTTGCTCAAATCTCAACTGGCTTCCAATCTGCAAACCCGCGATTTTGTTGGCAAGCAAAAGAAAATTCGCGAGCAAGCACTAAAACAAGTATATGAGCACTTGAAGCCTTGGCAACCCCGTTATTGGATCTTCAAAATCGTGTACCATTTGGCCGCTTTCGGCGTGATGTCGCGCGAAAATATGCGCTTCTGTCGTACCCGCGTTTATGCCATTTGCAGAGAAATTTTGTTGGAAATCGCCAATAAAATGGTTGTTTCAGGACATTTACAGCAGCAGCGCGACGTGTTTTATCTCACTTTCGATGAAGTGAAAAGCTACTGTTTGAATCAATCTCAATTGCAAACCACAGAATATGCAAACAAGGTAGAAAGCCGCAAATTGGAATTCGCCAATTATGCCCAGTTGTCGTTGCCAGATCGGGTGATGTATGAAGCGGGTTCAATTCCTGAAATACTGGTAAACAAGACATCCGGCACCCATCATCAAGGCGGTAGCGGCATCCTGCAAGGTGTTGCTGTTTCCAAAGGCGAAGTGGTAGGCGAGGCCATTGTAATCACCGAGCCTATGTTAAATGCAGACGTAAGGGGCAAAATTCTGGTTTCACGAATGACGGATCCTGGATGGGTTTTCCTTATGTCGCAAGCCATCGCCCTCGTTACCGAAAAAGGATCCTTGCTCAGTCACACGGCCATTGTAGGTCGCGAACTCGGCATTCCTGTAGTAGTTGCGGTATATGATGTAACGCAAAAAATTCAATCTGGCGATAAAATCCGGGTAAACGGCTCTACCGGCGAAGTTGAAATCCTTGCGGATTAAGTTGAGCCAAAATATGAATTTAACCTAAGTTTAAGCCCAAATTCTTTGTGGGCAACCCGGCTTTGTGGCGATTTTCCAATTGTTGCTTTTGCAAATTCTAAGTAAATAAGATGCCAATCTGACTGGGTAATATGCATGCCATATTCGATGATTGTTTGTAATCAATCCAGACTCATTAAGTAACCGAAAAGTTTGGGATGTGCATCGCTCTCCAAATACCGCATAATCAACTTCTGGGGTAACTAAATTTCGCTCAAAAAAATCCAATAAATATTGAAATTGTTCTGCTGAAACGGGAATAAAAAATTGTGTTTCTTTTCTATTTTTTACCCTGTCTTCCCATTCGCTAATACTGTTCTTCTGAAACTCGCAATTGGTTGTTTTACTAGGAAATAGGTGTAATTTCTTTAAATCTTTAAAGTAAAAACCATACACGAAATTTCCTAATTGTATCGCCACATGTCCGCCAAAAAGACCACCTACATCCTTGTTGTTTATTCCATTATGAAAATCAGGGAAATAGCAGTTTGTTTCGCGTTTTGCGAAGGGCTTTGGAATGGAGCCATGCCAAATTCTTACAATTATTTCCATTTGATTTTTCAAAGAGATATTT
>JAGKXC010000041.1 GCA_021151535.1 Sphingobacteriia bacterium
CCTATTGAAAAATGCTTGGAGAGCGTTGTCAACTACGGAAATACCTCAGCAGCCTCTATTCCAATTGCTTGGTACAACGGTATCCAAAACGGCAAAGTACAATTGGATGACAAATTAATGTTAGCAGGTTTTGGCAGTGGACTTACTTTAGCAGGTATTTACTTGACCAATCGTATTCTGAAAGCTTAATATACGCTCGATTTTCGAGTTAAAACAAAAGCGGTCGAAATGAGTTTTTCGACCGCTTTTGTGATTTTAAGCCTTTGTTACAGATTAATTCAATAAACTGGCGCTAGCAACAAATTAGTATCTTAACCAGACTTGCTGATGTCGCTGGCTCGTTGGAAAAAACTCCAACGAGGGTATAAAAAGGTATTTATTTTCTGTTTTTCAGAAGTAAGAAGACTAATTCCAGTGTAGTTGAAATCATTGGAGTTGGGATTGATTTCCTCGATGATATCAAAAGTGCAATCTATAATGGGTAATGGTTCAAAATAGAGAGTGAATACTCTCCAGTCTTCCGTTGATTCAAAATCAAACTGCTCTGGCGCCAATGGGATGTTTTTTGCCTTCAGTAGTTTGTACCGTTTGTCATCTCCTTTAACCTGTATAAATGTGTAGGGTGCGATTCTTATCCATCCGCCTCTTACATACTGCCAAGGAGCCACATACCCAAAATCAATTTGTGTGAATTCCTCACTCATGAAAATCCTTAAAATTGTAGGATTCTGTTCAGCCTGTTCTCCTATAACGAAATCAATTAAGTAGGTGTTTTCTGAATTAATCATTCGATCAAGTTTTTGGTGAATTCTTTAAACCATACTGGTTCGTTAATGTTAACATGTTTTCCTTGTGAGAGAAAATATCGAGACAGTTCAATTGACGGAATCATTTCAAATCTGATTGTTGAGGTTCCATTTTTGTTTTTTTCTATCTTTTGACTCTCATGTAAAGGATAAGCTTGGAAATAATGTGTTCCTAACTGACTGACCTCTATTTCTATGAATTCTGAATTTGCTTGCGGTATTGGAAATACGCCATAAACTTTATGTAAGTAATTATTGATAATAGAATTGTCGGTTTCTATATATTTTTTACTCAGTTGCACAGGATCCGTTATTCGATCCAATCCAAATGTTCTCGGTTCTTGATGAAGCTCAGAAAATCCAATGATATACCACCTGTTTTCAAATTCCTTTATCAGAAATGGATGCAGAATTATATGATTAAAGGTTCTTTTTTTGTAAGAATAATGAATTAATGAAACGGTTATTTTCTCCTTACATGCATGATAAAATAAATCAAAATGCTCAAATCCTCTGGAGATAGGAGGCCGCATTGTTTGTAAAATCGTTCTTCTGTTGTCAGATTCTCCTTTTGATTCAACAATCGTTGAAAATAGCTTTTCAGCAGCGTGACTGAATTTATCGCCAATCCTCGACACTCCAAGTGACTGTATTACATCTACGGCATCGTAAATGGCAGTAATGTCTTCCGGTCGCATTGAGAGCCCCGACATAGAATAATCTGGATCCGTGTATTCGTATCCCATTTTGGAACGATTGAATTTAATTGGCGCATCAAAACCGTCGGGATAAGGCAATTTCATGTTGGCAATATCCTTTTGGATTGTCTCCACTGATGGCCGAAAATCCAACTTTTGCCAACATGCTTCGATGATATCTTCAATGGTAGGAAACCGCCTCATGGGATTTCGTATTGCGCCATCTATGACAGTGTATCGTCTATATGCACTTTTTCCCGGATTCATCTTTTTTCAAAAGTATTACTATTTTTTTGATTCCGTATGTATGATACGGTTTGCTTGAGTTTTTTTGAACCATCAAAATTATTTTGAATGGAAACTCAATTAGAATCAAAATTCTTCATGCTGGTGATTTGCCAATAATTTTAACGGACGTATGAACGCTGATAAAATCCGAATGCGCATCTATGAACTCAAATATGAAAGAGAGAAGTATAGAGTTGAGCAAAAAAAGGCTGTTGAAATTCAAAATTTTGATGAAGCAATTAAATATCGTGATCTAGAAAATTCTGCAGATAATAAGTTGCAGGAAATTCGGAAAAACGTAATGAAATTGTTAAATGAATGCGCTTTTAACACGCGAAACTTGTTGTATTACATTGAATTGAATGAGTTTTTATTGGAATTGGACGTGGTCTTGCATCCTTTGGATTATCATGAATTAAATAATGAAGATTACCTAAGGTCAAAACTGAATTTAGCTTGGGAGTTGAGATTGAATTTCATCAATCAGATGAATGAAAAAATGAAATTGGAATATAGCAGTTTAATTAACAGGCGGGCTAAATTTATTCATGAAGAAAAGCATAAAGAGGCTGAATATTTATATGAGGAATTAAAAGGTCTTTTGAGATTAATGAAGGATTTTAATTCTAAATAATTGCATTTGCAGATTGAATTTATAGTATTACATTTGCAGCAGTATCACGAGACCGTGAAAGGTCACCAACCGAGCATTAACCCTGCTACGGTGGTAAAATGATGCGGACGAAACGTCAAAAACAAAGGGATATGAAAATCTTTATCGTTCATCGCAATCTGTTGGCTGTCAATCTAGCGTTGGCCGTTCTTTTCCTATTGTGTTTTGTTGTGTGCTCGGTTGCAGAAATGTTAACCGCCGCGCCGCGTTTGTTCGCGAATTTCCTGGGGTCTCGTGTTTTTCCCCAGCAAACATTTGTTAAACATACATATGAAAAAACACAATTATTTTATCGCCCGATTGAATGAATCAATCCGCGATGGTGTGAACGGCATCCACCTGATGATGCTTGTTGTTGAATCGAGTGCCATGGTAAATGGTGTATCGTTAATCGCCCGAAAAATTGAGAAAGGAAATGCATCATGTTGAGCTACATGTATTTCAAAAGGGAAGGGGATGGGCAGCTATTGGCCGAGTTTAAAGAGAAATTGCAGCCGCTAACAGATGCAGAATTGGAGGCGCGATTTGAATCGGCATTGAAGTGCGGGATTGTGGGTGTGCATGCGCAATGCCTGTACCTTTTTGCGCTGTGGAAGCGGGGGAAGGAGCGGAACCTGAAATTTGCCAATGATCCGGATGGCGGCATCCAAATTGTTGATGGCCGCATTGTGAGTATTAAGCCGTTGAGTATTTAGGTTGGAGGAATTGAGAAACATGGGAGCGACCTGCGGTTGCGGCTGTGGAAATTGCTGCGGTAATGGCTTCGGCTGTGGGTATGAAAGGCTGAGGCTGCGGAAATGGCTGTGGCTGGAGGTCGCTTTTTTATCAATTTTTGCATTTTTCGCAACAAATGTGGAGAATGGAGGGAGATTAACTGAGATTGCGGGATGGAAGGATGTTGTTGTATAATTAATGTAAAAATAAAAGAATGATAAGTGTGGAATTTTGTCGCAAAAAAAGTATAAATTTGCGACAATTGAGATTAGGGATTATGGCTGAAAGTGTTGTAATACAAGTGTTAAACAGGATTAGGTTGAATCACCGTGGGAAGATTTTTTTTGTAGAAAGTTTCATTGATATTTCAAATGCTAGATCAGTAAATAAAGCACTTGAAAGATTGGTGAAATCAGGTGAAATTTCAAGAATAGCACAAGGTATTTACGTGCGGCCAGTAATAGATGATTTGATTGGTGAGATTTTTCCAAGTATTGAAGAAGTTGCACGAGCAATTGCTAAACGGGATAGGGCTATTATTCAGCCAGTTGGCAATTTTGCAATGTATAAATTGGGGTTAACAACACAGGTGCCACTCAATATTGTTTTTATTACAAATTCATCAGCTAGGGAAATTAAAATAGGGAAGCAGGTAATTGTTTTTAAAAAAGCAAGTTCTAGAAGTTTGGCATTTATTGGTAAAACAAGTTCCTTAGCCATTCAAGCGCTTAGAGCATTAGGTAAAGATCAAATTGAATTTAGTCAACTAGAACATTTGAGACAATTACTTAAAAAAGAAAATCCGAAGGATTTAAAACATGATTTAACATTAGCTCCAGTTTGGATTAGAAATTTATTGACATCCAATGAATGAATGGTCTCATCTTAAAAATTGGTTCCAATTACCAGATAAAACAAAAATTAGGCTATTTGCTGATACGAGCAGGAGAATGGGATTGCCGTCAACTTCAGTGATAGAAAAGGATTGGTGGATTGTTCATACATTGGGTGTTGTTTATTCTTTAGAATGTTCTTCCTCTATGATTTTCAAAGGCGGTACATCTTTGAGTAAAGGATGGCAATTAATAAATCGATTTTCTGAAGATATTGATTTGGCATTAAATAGAGAATTCTTTGGATTTACAGATGAACTTAATAAAAGTGATATTCGAAAGTTGCGCAAAATGTCATTCGAATTTATTTCAGAAGTTCTTTCAGTTCAGTTGAATCAGAAATTTGCAGAATTGGGTTTTGAAAATGTATCTGTAAAACCAGAAAAAGTTGGGAATCATAATCAGGATCCATTAATCATTGAAGTTTTTTATAAAAAGTTAACAGAAATTGACCCTTATTTGAAGCCTGGTGTGTTGTTAGAAATTGGTAGTAGATCAATGAATGAACCCATTACCAAAAGAACATTTAGAACTTATATTTCTGAATTGTTTGGGATGCACAATTTTGCGGATGAGGCTATCACTATTCCTACAGTAAATCCAGAACGGACATTCTTAGAAAAGATTTTTTTATTACATGAAGAATTTCAAAAACCTCATGATAAAATTAGGGTTAAAAGACTAAGTCGACATTTGTATGATATTGAACGATTGAGTAGAACTGAATTTGCAAAAAGTGCATTGAACGATATTGAATTATATAGCAAAATAGTAAAACATCGAGAAAAATTCACTCCTATTTCTGGAATTGATTATACAGGTCATATCCCTGAAAAAATAATATTTATTCCTCCAAAGGAAGTAATGCGGAAATGGGAAATTGATTACAATGAAATGTATGAAAGTATGATTTACGGAGAAAAATATAGTTTCTCAGAAATGATTGAACGACTATTAAATCTTCAATCTCAAATAAATGACATTAAAATTGATAATTAAACGCTGATATCGATTAGCACCTCAAACCATCAGAAAACAAAAAAGACCGCGGTTGCGGTCTTTTCGCGGTGAGGGGGGGATTCGAACCCCCGGAACAGTTTCCCGTTCGTCAGTTTAGCAAACTGGTGGTTTAAGCCACTCACCCACCTCACCAATGGGGCTGCAAATATACAATCTCGCATCGTTTTTTCAAATCATCGCCCAAAAAAATCAAAGAAATCTTTATACCCCCAACCAAATACCTGAATTTCAATCGCATTTCATCGCTGAAATTCCGCGCGCTTTTCGTATTTTTGCAATCCTTTCAAAATGGAAATCAATATTACCTTTCCCGATGGCGCCGTTCGTCAGTACCCCCAAGGGAGTACCGCGATGGATATCGCCCTATCAATTAGTGAAGGATTAGCAAGAAATGTGCTTGCCGCTAAAGTAAATAACCAGGTGTGGGACGCCACAAGACCCATCACCACGGACGCTACTTTGCAACTCCTCACGTGGAAAGATGATGAAGGAAAATCAACCTATTGGCACTCGTCGGCCCACTTAATGGCCGAAGCCATCGAAGCAACTTTCCCCGGGGCTAAGTTTGCTATCGGTCCGCCAATTGATCGCGGTTTCTATTATGATATCGATTTTGGCGATCTTCATTTCTCTTCCGATCACTTCGAACAGTTAGAGAAGAAAATGATGGAATTGGCCAAGCAAGAAAACGCCTACATCCGCAAAGAGGTTTCTAAAGCCGATGCCATCCAGTACTTCACCGAAAAGGGCGATCCTTATAAAGTGGAGTTGTTGCAGGAGTTGGAAGACGGACAGATTACCTTCTACGAGCAAGGCGGATTCGTGGATTTATGTCGTGGGCCTCACATCCCGCACACCGGCCACATAAAATCTGTGAAGCTGCTAAATTTGGCAGGCGCGTATTGGAGAGGCAACGAGAAGAACAAGCAACTTACCCGTATTTACGGCATTACTTTCCCTAAGAAATCGGAGTTGGATGAATATTTAACTATGATAGAAGAGGCCAAGAAGCGCGATCACCGCAAATTGGGTAAGGAGTTGGAGATATATACATTTGATGATGACGTAGGACCGGGATTGCCATTGTGGTTGCCCAATGGTGCTGCGATTATCGAAGCTTTGGAAGCTTTCGCCAAGAAAACTGAGCGCGAGGCGGGATATGAGCGGGTAAAATCGCCCCATATCGCCAAGGAAAGCATGTACTTGAAAAGCGGGCACTTGCCATATTATGCGGATTCGATGTTCCCTCCGATGGAAGTGGATGGCGAGAAGTATTATTTAAAGGCAATGAACTGTCCGCACCACCACAAGATTTTTAGGGCATTGCCAAAAACTTACCGCGATTTGCCATTGCGATTGGCTGAGTACGGAACTTGTTACCGTTACGAGCAGAGCGGAGAGTTGTTTGGATTGATGCGTGTGCGCAGTTTGCAAATGAATGACGCACATATTTATTGCACAGAGGCTCAATTTGAGGATGAGTTTAAGGCGGTAAATGCATTGTACTTGAAATATTTTGCCAAGTTTGGCATTGATAAGTATGTGATGCGTTTTTCTAAGCATGATCCGGCGAAGTTGGGACAGAAGTATATTGATATGCCAGAGTTGTGGGTGAAAACCGAGAACATGGTAAGGAAGGTATTGCAGGGGATGGATGTGAAGTTTGTGGAAGTGGAGGATGAAGCTGCATTTTACGGTCCTAAGATCGATATTCAGGTATGGAGTGCGATAGGCAGGGAATTTACGTTGGCTACGAATCAGGTAGATTTTGCGCAAGCGGATCGATTTGATTTGAGTTATATCAATGAGAAGAACGAAAAAGAACGTCCGATTATCATTCACCGTGCGCCATTGAGCACACATGAGCGATTCATAGGATTCTTGTTGGAGCATTATGCAGGAAATTTGCCTACATGGTTGGCTCCGAAGCAAGTAATTGTGCTTCCAATTAGCGATAAATATCAGGAATATGCATTAGAGGTTGTAAAATTCCTGAAAAACCTCGATATTCGCGCCTCTATTGACTCGAGATCGGAGAAAGCGGGTAAGAAAATCCGCGATGCTGAAATCGCTAAGATCCCATATATGCTCATAGTTGGCGAGAAAGAAGCCACTGAAGGGGCGGTATCGGTAAGGAAGCATGGAGGTGCAGATTTAGGATCAATGGAATTGCAGCAGTTTGCTGATATTATAGTAGATGAAACCAGGAAATAACAACAGAAGGCCACAAAAGAAGGAAGACCTTCACCGCATCAACGAGAAAATTACCGCCAAAGAGGTTAGGGTAGTGGGAGAGAATGTGGAGGTTAACGTTTATCCAGTGCAGAAGGCGTTGGAGATGGCTTATGATGCTGGCTTAGATTTGGTTGAAATCTCTCCGAATGCGGTTCCACCTGTTTGTAAGATTGTAGATTACAAGAAGTATTTATACGAGCAGAAGAAGAAGCAAAAGGAATTGAAGGCAAATGCGGTGAAGCAAGAGGTGAAGGAGATTCGTTTCGGCCCAAACACGGACGAGCACGATGTTGAATTCAAGATCAAGCACGCCAAGCATTTCTTAGAGCAGGGTAACAAGGTACGTGCATATGTGTTTTTCCGTGGAAGAACCATTATATATAAGCAAAGAGGGATTGATTTGTTGATGGGATTTGCGAACGTATTGATTGACGAAGGATTCGCGAAATTAGAATCTGAGCCCAAGGAAGAAGGAAAAAAGGTAGCCATCATGTTGGCTCCAAAAGGTAAGAAATAATAACATTAACGAATAAAATAAGGAAATTAGGAATATGCCAAAGATGAAAACCAATTCCAGCGCCAAGAAGCGTTTTCGTGTAACCGGCACTGGAAAAGTAAAAAGAGCCAAAGCATTTAAGAATCACATTCTTACAAAGAAGGCTACCAAGCGTAAGCGTAACTTAGGCCATGATGCAGTTGTTACAGATGCAGACATGAGCAATGTAAAATTCATGTTGCGTTTGGGAAAATAAGAAAAAAACCTGGCCGGAGCATTCAAGAGTTGCTTGCAACCGCTCATGCCATTAAACTAAACTAATATGCCAAGATCAGTCAATCACGCCGCGAGTAAGGCTCGCAGAAAAAAAACGTTAAAACTTGCCAAAGGTTACTTTGGTAGAAGAAAAAATGTTTGGACCGTTGCTAAAAATGCCGTTGAGAAAGGTTTAACTTACGCTTACCGCGACCGTCGCGCTAAGAAACGTGAGTTCCGTTCTTTGTGGATTGTTCGTATTAATGCTGCTTGCCGTGAGCAAGGAATCAGCTATAGCCAATTCATGGGTAAATTGAACAACAGTTCTTTGGAAATTAACCGTAAAGTTCTAGCCGATTTGGCCTTGAACGATCCAGCTGGATTCAAAGCTGTATTCGATCAAGTAATGAACGGTTAATATCCGTACAAAACTTTTGCTTAGTTGTAGAGCCTCGCTTCGGCGGGGCTTTTCTTTTTTGTACTGGGTGGTTTTTAAACACCCAGTGAAGCGATGGAAATTACATTGATTCCATCTTTTCGGGTATAACTCATTCCCGTTCCAGTAATGATATTTAGAGATTTAGGCGCTTTGCTTTTCTCAGTATTAATTTGAGTTGAAAATTTTAAAAGGTTTTGTGCGGCTTCTTCAATTTGTCCCGTTCCTAATTTTATTTCAAAAGCACACCAGTCGCCATTGTGTTTTTCTACAATGCTATCAACTTCAAGTCCACTTGAATCACGGTAATGGTAAACCTTGGCATCATTGGCTTGTGCGTAAACCCTCAAATCATGAATTACCATTGATTCGAATAAAAATCCTGTATAGTTTAAATCATTGATTAATGATTCTGTTGTTGCTCCAACAGCGGCAACTGCTAAACATACATCTGTAAAATGTCTTTTTGGTGAATTTCTTAGTGAATGAGAAGAACGAATATGAATATTCCAAGCCGGTTGGTCTTCAATAATCATTAATCGGTTTAATGTGTCTAAGTAATCATAAATTGTGGGCCTTGTAATCCCAATATTCTCATTTTCTTTGATGTCTTTAACGATAACTGAATTATCAACCATCGTACTAGTGTTTCTTGCCAATGATTTAATTAAGCTTCTTATTTTCATTGGGTCTCTTTTTGTATTGGAGACCCTACTCATATCAACTTCTGCTAATAACTCTACATATGCTCTATTGAGATCATATGCTTGTTCCATTGTTTTATTTAATCCTGTTGGGAATCCACCTTTAATAATTTGATTGATAATTAATTCAATGTCAGTTCTTTCATCCGCTATTTCTATTGCTTTGCTCGCAAATAAATCTGCAAGGCTAATTTTTCCAGTGGATAAACCTAATTCTTGCCATGACATTGTTCGCATATCAACAATTGTAAATCTACCAGCACCTGAATGCATTCTTGCATCTTCTTCTGGGTTGGCAGATCCTGTTAATATGAATTGCGCATTCTCCTGTCGCTCATCTACCTCTCTACGCACATAATCCCATATTTTGGGAATAAATTGCCATTCATCAATTAATCTTGGTGTTTCTCCAGCTAATATTCTTTTGGGAGCTGTTTCGAATAATAGTTTTATTTGTTCATCTTGATCGAGTTGTATTATACTGTTGGATATTTGTTTTGCGGATTCTGTTTTGCCACAAGCTTTAGTGCCTCTGATTAACACTGCACCCGAAGCATGGAGTTTGCGTTTTAATTCTGTGTCAATGATGCGTTCTTTGTAATTCATGAGGCTGTAATTTGTTCAAAGATAATGCATTTTACAAATTAGTAGCATTTCACTTTACAAATTAGTAGCGTTTCATTTTACAAATTAGTAGCGTTTCACTTTACAAATTAGTAGATTTGGCGAATAACTTCGCTCACAATAACTTCAATTAAAAGATCTCTTAAAATCAATTTACATCCCAAAGCGTGTAGAGGCGGATATTGCCGCGACTTTGGAAGTTGATCGCCAATACATCACTGAATTGCGCTTTGATAAACGCACGCTTTGAAGAATTGTAAGTGTATTCCACTTCGTTGTTTAATCCCGCGCGTGTTAGCTCGCCAATGGGCTCGTTGTGGTTGGCATTCTTTCTAATATATTCCTCGCATTCCGTCATTAACTGCGGCTTCTGCATAGGACCTGCCTGATTGTGCGTTTTGATGAACCAAGTACTGCGCGTTCCCTCCGCTTTCTCAACAGTTAAATTGCCTTGTATGTAAAAATCTGCACTCGTAAATGGCGATCTCACTGGTTTGATACGCAAATACTCAATATTGGTAACCAAGGTATCGTTGCACAACTCAAATAAATAGTTGATGTCTTCCATGGCCAACCTGCGTACATATCGTTCGTTGGTGAGGGTTTTGATGTTGGCGTCGAACTCTTCCGGTTTCATGGCGCCCGCGCGTACCAGAGACGACATGCTGCTTGCCAAAATATCACGGAAGCGTTTCCAGTTTACCAAAGAATCAATTTCACCGCGTTTGTTAAATCTCACCTCAAACGTTTCTAACTGTAGCAAGTTTGCATTTTTCCAGGTGGTTTTCCCGTTTTCATCGCCATGATATTTAAATTGGTAAATGCCCGGCTTGGAAGTTTTGGTAAAAATTAGGTAAGCGGTATCGCCCTTTGAATCCAAAATATAATCGTTTTCGTTGGTGATATATTCGGTGGTGGTGAGGCGGTAAATGAATTTCTGCTTGGTGCTCAAGGATGAAATGGGGTACAGGGTATCGCCGATGATGGAATCTTGCACTGAAAGCACAGGGGCAGGGGAGAAAGATTTTTTATTTTGGGCGATAAGGGATTGCGTTTGCAGTGAAATAACTGCTGCGGATATGCCGAAAATAGTAAGCGCCAATGATTTCATGAGATATATTTTGTTAAGACAACCTTCCTTATCAAAAGGTTTGCCAAATTACGGAAAATAAGGCGGAAAGACGGGCGATTGTGGACTGAGATTTGGATGAGTTGTGAAATATTTTGGTCGAAAAATAATGGATTGCAAAATATTTTTAGATTTAATTAGTTTATTTAGTTGTTAAAAATAATTGCTAATATGAAAAACAAATTAATATTTTCCATTTTGTTGATGTTGGTATCAACTATAAATGGCACTAAGGCTAATTCACTTAATAATAATTGGGTGAAAACTGGCGATTCAATTGCAGCGGCGCACTTTGATGCGACCCCAATTGTTGTTACTGGGAAAATGCAAGTTACCTTTACTATTGATATTGATAAAAATGGTAATGCGTTGTATATGAAGGATATCCAGAAGTCTAAGAAAAAGGTTGATAATGGTCAAATGTTTGTTTTTGGAATAATACCACAAGTGGAAAAAACTTCTGAAGGTTTAATTAGAATGAAGTTTCAACCGGCAGAAAATGGATATCAATATTATTTGTTGGTATATTCAGCAAATAATGTAGAGCCTAAAGTAGTAGATCCAAATTCGCTATCAATTAAAGATGATAGTTTTATTTTGGTTTATGCCAAATCGTTGACGAAAAAATAATGAGTTTTTTATAGATAGTTGTGTGTTTGTTAGGAAAATAATTTAATATTGCTCAAACTGTTTTGAGAGATATTTTATTTGAATCTTTTAAATGGGTAATTAATGACTCCTTTATGAAAAAACTAATTTCTTGTTCACTTTTGGTGGTTCTATTTGCCTCATGTGCTGCGCCGCTATCTTACACAGAATCTAGAACAATTTTAATGACTCATGATCAAGTTATGACAATGGATTTTCCTTTTTAAGAACAAGTATTTACAAGGTTTGGAAGTCCTAACAGTAAAGAAACTTATAATAAAGTTGAAAATTGGTATTATAAATTGGGTGAAGTTACAAATTCACGTTCAAATGGACTGTCAATGGGTACTGGGAAATTATTTGTTGATCAGAATAAAGCGGCAATTATATCAAATAATGTTCAATCTACGGTTGTTAATACACAAACCATTAGTAAAGAGATGTATGTGAAGTTTTGGTTTAGGAACGATACTGTTATTAAATGGGAAACATATGGCGTTAATTATCAAAGAGAAATTTTAAATCCAAATTTTAATGATTCAATGTACAGTGAAGCTTTAAAAAAGAGGGAGGAAAAAAAGGGCAGTTCGTCTATCGTTATTATGATTGTTTCATTGGTGACTTTTGCATATCTATTAATAAAAGTTAGCCCGTAAGATTCTTACGGGCTTTTTTATGTGAAAATTATTTACTGATGCTTAAATACCAGTTGGGTGTTTTCTAAATCAATGGTTACGTTTCCATTGTTGCTCAAATTGCCCATTAAGATTTGTTTGCTTAACTCATCCAAAATGCGCTTCTGTAACACACGCTTCAACGGCCTTGCCCCAAATTGAGGATCGTATCCCAATTGTGAAAGCCAATCCATCGCATCCTCAGTTACCTTTAATGTGATGCCGTTTTCTGCCAATCGCCCGATAATCTGCTCTATCTGCAAGCCAACAATCTTGCGCACTTCCTCTCTGCCCAATGGCTCAAACATAATCGTTTCGTCAATCCTGTTTAAAAACTCCGGACGGATACTGCGCTTCAATAATTCAAAAACCTTGGTCTTTGTTTTGGCCACAATGCTGTCTTTATCGCCCGATTCTATGTGCTCAAACTCCTCCCGGATGATGTCTGAGCCCATGTTCGACGTCATAATGATGATGGTGTTGCGGAAGTTGGCCGTTCTGCCTTTGTTGTCGGTTAGGCGACCGTCGTCCAGCACTTGTAACAAGATATTGAAGACATCGGGATGCGCTTTTTCGATTTCATCGAGCAGAACCACAGAATAGGGGCGGCGGCGGATGGCTTCGGTTAACTGTCCACCTTCATCGTAACCCACATATCCTGGAGGCGCTCCCACCAAACGGCTTACGGTATGTTTCTCCTGGTATTCACTCATGTCGATGCGCACCATGGCTGTTTCTGAATTGAATAAAAACTCAGCAAGCGCTTTGGCTACCTCGGTTTTACCCACCCCAGTAGTTCCCAAGAAAATGAAGCTTCCAATGGGCTTTTTGGGGTCTTGCAAGCCTGCGCGACTCCGGCGAATGGCATTGGCCAACGCTGAAATGGCTTCTTCCTGACCCACCACACGTTTGTGTAATTCATCTTCCAAGGTGAGCAATTTCTCACGTTCACTTTGCAACATGCGGTTTACGGGAATTCCGGTCCAGCGCGATACCACTTCGGCAATATCTTCGGCATCCACTTCCTGTTTCACCATACTTCCGTGGTTTTCGCCCACATGGCTGGTGAGTTGGATCAATTCCTCTTCGGCTTTCTTCAACAATCCATAGCGGATTTCGGCAACGCGGGCATATAATCCCTCTCTTTCGGCTTGTTCGGCCTCCAATTTCAAGGCTTCGATATTGGATTTTTTCTGTTGAATCTGTACCAAAACGGCTTTTTCGTTTTCCCATTGGGCGTTCAATTCGTTTCGGCGATCGCTTAAATTGGCGATTTCTTCAGAAAGTTTGTTCAATTTGGGTTCGTCGTTCTCGCGTTTGATGGCTTCTCTTTCGATTTCCAATTGCATGATACGGCGATTGAGTTCATCGAGTTCTTCGGGAACAGAATCCATTTCCAAGCGCAATTTTGAGGCCGCCTCGTCTAGTAAGTCGATGGCTTTGTCTGGCAAGAAACGGTCGTTGATGTATCGCTGACTCATTTCTACGGCCGAGATAATGGCTTCGTCTTTGATGCGCACTTTGTGGTGCACTTCGTAACGTTCTTTCAATCCACGGAGAATGGAAATAGCCTCTTGGGTATCGGGTTCTTCCACCATCACGCGTTGAAAGCGGCGCTCTAAGGCTTTATCGGTTTCGATATATTTCTGGTATTCAGCCAGGGTTGTAGCTCCTATGGATCTCAATTCGCCCCTTGCCAAAGCAGGTTTTAGGATGTTGGCTGCGTCCATGGCGCCTTCGCTTCTTCCGGCGCCCACAAGGGTGTGGATTTCATCAATAAACAAAACCACTTCGCCATCCGATCCAATAACATCTTTTACAACGGCTTTCAAGCGTTCTTCAAATTCACCTTTGTATTTGGCACCGGCCACCAAGGCGCCCATATCCAAGCTGTAAATGATTTTGGATTTGAGGTTTTCAGGAACATCACCCCGAATAATACGATGCGCTAATCCTTCGGCGATGGCGGTTTTACCTACACCGGGTTCGCCAATCAACACGGGGTTGTTTTTGGTTCGGCGGGATAGGATTTGTAGCACGCGGCGAATTTCTTCATCTCTTCCGATTACGGGATCCAGCTTGCCTTCACGGGCCAGTTGGTTGAGGTTTAAGGCGTATTTTTTTAAGGCGTTGAATTGGTTTTCGGCCGTTTGCGATTGCACTTTTTGACCGCCTCTCAAGGCTTGAATGGCTTTGATGATATCGGCTTTTTTGAATCCAGCGTCTTTCAAAAGGGTGGCGGCGGCGTCTTTGCCATCCAGCAACCCCACCAACAAATGTTCGTTGGTGATGAATTCGTCTTTCATCTCTTGCATGGTTTTTTCTGCGGAAACCAATGCCTGGTTGGTTGCTGACGTTATATAAGGATCGCCGCCGCCACTTACTTTGGGCAATGCCTTCACCGATTGCTCTACGGCTTGTTCAACCCTAGACAAATTCGCTCCAACCTTCCCCGCAATATATTGTATGCTTTCTAGATCTTCTTTTAACATCGCCTGCAACACATGCAAGGGTTCGATGCCTTGGTTGCCATTGGCAAGAGCAAGCTGTTGTGCCTTGGCCAATGTATCTTGTGCTTTGATGGTAAACTGCTGTAAGTTCATGCCTGGCTTTCCGCAAATTGTAAGCCACTGGATGCCAATGCGATTTTTGCAGACGAAACGGCGTAAAAATGGGGTGGGAAACGCATGTTTTTGGTTTTGGGAAGCGGAATTGGGATGGAATCCGTCAAAATGTCGTTAAATCGGGTGTTTTCGGGCGATGAGGGCGGTCAAAATGTCGGTAAAGGTTTATCGTTTTTCAATGCTTTCGCAGAAATCGCCCTGAATATTAGAAATTATTAATCCTTTTGGGGATAGGGATTTAGGGGGAATCCGCTATTTTTGAATGTTGAATTTTATTCATAGTTAGCTGCAATGTTTTTCAGATTGAAACATCTTTATTCACCCAAAAATCAACCTTTGATGGCCGGTTATGAGGCATCGCCCGTAAAAACTTTTTGCGGCAAGATGCTTACAATGAATGGGATGTTGCGTATTTTGATGTTGTTGGGAATGGCGGCAATGGGTGCGGAATTAAAGGCGCAGGCCTTATATGTGGGTAGCGGCGAGAATTTTTATATTAGCAGCAATACCCAATTGTACATTGCATCCGGAGAAACGCAAATTGCTTCCGGAGGTACTCTAACCGTAAATGGAACTTATTCTACCAAAGGGGATTTCACGAATTCGGGTAGCATTGCTTCGAGTGCTGGTGTGATTGAGTTTTTGGGTACGTCTCAAAATGTATCTGCAGGGGGCGCTTCTTTAAAAACGGTAACTATTGGTTCAACCGCTTCCGTTACGCTCACCAGTGCCTTGAATATTCCAGGAGGAACGGGCTCTGGAACCTTAACCGTTAGTAGCGGCGGAACCTTGAACGCCAACGGATATTTAACTTTGAAATCGGATGCCAGCGGCACCGGCCGAATTGGAGAAGGCTCTGCCAGTGGAAATTATTTAACGGGTAATGTGGTTGTTGAGCGATATATTCCAGCAAGAAGAGCGTTCAGAATTCTATCGCCCAGTGTAACAACAACCAGTTCTATTTATGCCAATTGGCAGGAAAATGGTGCTACAAACTCCGGTTTAGGAACCCATATAACAGGCTCAAGTTCAGGATCCAACGGATTTGATGCAACCAGCAGCGGAAACCCATCCTTGTTTACCCATAACAATTCTACGCTAACATGGACCGCTGTGGCCAATACCAATGCTACCACGCTTACAGCAGGATCGCCATTGCGACTTTTGGTTAGGGGCGATAGAACCGTGGATTTAACCAAGTCTGCGCCTACACCAACTGTTACGGTTTTGCGCGCTACAGGTACTGTTGGACAGGGAGATATCACTGTTTCTAATTTGAATCAAACGGCCGATGCGTTCTCGATTGTGGGAAATCCGTATCCATCGAGCGTGAATATGGCTTCCGTTTTAGCAGCGGCAACCAATGTAAATAGCAATTATTATTACGTTTGGGATCCCAATATGAATACCCGCGGTGCTTACGTAACCGTTTCATTGTCAACGGGTAGCAATTCTGTGGGCTCTGCAGCTAATGAATATTTGCAAGCAGGCCAGGCGTGTTTCGTGAAAACAGTGAGTGCCGGTTCTGCCAGTTTAACATTCAAAGAGTCGTATAAAGGCAGTAGCAATACCAATACTTTCAAGACCTTGCCTCCATTGAGTAGCTTGAATTTGCGCTTGTATCAATCGGATTCATTGGCCAAGGGTAAAATGCCGGTAGATGCGGTTTTACTGGCGATGGATCCCGGGTATAATATGTCGATCGATCAATCCGATGCCTTGAAAGCGGCAAACCAAGATGAAAATTTCGCCATAGAAACAGATGGGAAGTTGTTTAGCGTGCAGTGTTTGAGCATTCCTGCAGATTCTCAGGTGTTGGATATCAATATTCAGCGTTACCGCGATACTAAATATACATTTAAGGCTGATTTTTCTGGCGATTTAGGGATGGATGTGTTTTTGTTTGATCAATTCAAGAAACAGTATCACGCCATCAAAGCCAATGATATTACTTTGATTTCAATGGATGTGGTTGCTGCCGATACCAACAGTACTGCAAAAAATCGTTTCCAATTGGTGTTTAGAACTGCCAACAGTAATGGGGTAGAAAACAGAGATAAAGTAGCTACCGTTGTATCGCCAAATCCTATTCGCAGCAATGATTGGATGGTGCAGGGATTGCGTGTTTCAATGGCTGGTACGTTGTTGTTGGAATCAAGTAATTATAAGGTAGTGAATCAGTTGGGTAGGGTAGTAAGTGCTGGTAACATTCAAGCCGGTGGCCGCATTCGTATTCAGGAAAACCTTGCAGCCGGATTGTACTTTGTACAGATTCAGGGTGTTCATTTGACAACCATTCCAGTTTTGGTGGTTGAATAATTGTAAAAAAATTCGTTAATCGTTTTCTTCGTCTAGCATTTCTGCTGGAGAACTAGGTACTGCAACCACTTCGATGGTGTCTTTGCTGCCGCGCTTTTTGCCCTTTAACTTGCGGTAAGCGGAAGGGAGGATGCAAACCTGAAATTCGGTGGTGTCAATGCTACCAGAGTCACGCGCCATGATGCGCTTGCCTAAAGATTTGTATTTGCCCCAGTTGCTTCTCACACAGCCCACAGAATCCAACATCCACAAAACACTCTTAGGACGGGGAATAATGCCAGCCAAAAACGCACTTTCGCCCCAATTTAATTCGCTTGGGTGTTTGCCAAAATAAAATCTAGAAGCATCGTTGGCACCAAACAAACCTGGGCCCCATTCAATGATGTTCAAATACACTTCTAGCATACGGCGTTTGCTCACAACCTTTTGATTTTCAATTAACCAGGTGAATAGTATTTCTTCAATTTTTCTGGCAATGGTTTTTCTTCTGCCCAAGAAAACATTCTTTACCAACTGCATGCTGATGGTAGATCCGCCATTAGCGAAACGCTTCAACTTGTAATTCTTGGCAATACTATATTGAAAAGCCTCGATGTAAAAGCCTTTGTGGTAGTAGAAATCTGGGTCTTCTGCCTTCATTACCGCAGTCACCAATTTGGGAGAAATTTCGTCGTAAGGAACAAACCGATCAGCGCCTTCGCCCACATCAAAACGCGCTACTTCCTTACCTTTATCGTAAAAAGTATAAGTGAAAGTGCCGTTGATCATGCGTGGATCCAAATTGCCCCATTGGATAATTTTAAAATCGGGCGATGCTTTCATTTCACTTTCTAGAATCACGTCCTGCGGGCGTTCATCTTCCAAAACCAATCGCATACGATACTCCAATGATCCCGTTGCCTTTGGGGTGCCGATGTTGCGGAATAAACCTGTAGGCAAAGAAGAGAAGAAATCGTTGGCGCGTAATTCAGGCATATGTAATCCCAAGGAATAAATGGGATGAGTACCACCTTGAAAACGTGCATAAATATGGGTTTTGATTTTGTTTAATTGGATAAAGCTGCTGCTATCCAATTCAAATTCATTGTTGCGTAGGGCGAAGTTAAAGCTGCCTTCTGCACCGTTGATTTCTACGAGTGTATCGGAAATTCTACCATCATTTACTTGAAATCCTTCAATGTTTCCGCTCATTTGGGCCACAACTTTTCCGCCAGATTCCGCCAATTTGCGCACTTTGAATTCGCCTTTTCTGAAGCCCAATCCATTCAATATCAATGGGATATTAACGATTTTTCTATCTTTGTTTAGTGGTTCAATCACCACATCGCCGGTTAAATCATCTTTATCAATTTCACCTACAATTTGGAATGAAAGTTCTTTGGAAATTGTGGTATCGCCCTTAACAATTTTATCGTTTTTGCTACCACAATATCATCGCCATTGAAATCAATTTTGGGAATTCCTACACTAGAATTTCCAGTGGTATCTGTAAGGGAGAAATTGGTAGCAAGCATGCTTACGCGATTGGGCGATTTACCAACCCATTTTTCAACCGTGTTAAAAAGTGCTACGATAGGATCTTTATCTGATTTTTTCTCCTGTTTAGGATTTTCATCTTCGCTGGAAAGTCCGCAATAGTTGCAATAATTGGGTAAATTTACCAAATTGACATCCATTTTGTCGGTACCAAAAGATCCCAAACCGATGTCCCAGAATTTCAAAATATTGACACCGATTTCCAACTTACTACAAGAGAATAGGGATTTGCTTTTTACTTGAG
>JAGKXC010000139.1 GCA_021151535.1 Sphingobacteriia bacterium
TGGGCTTCTTACTTGCCTACTACTGCTTACAACACTGGTTACTTCTTGCCTTACAGCATCCACATCACTACTGCAAACTTGAACAATAAAGATTTGAACGTATTGAGTGGTATCAATGTATATCCAAACCCAGCTCAAAAAGGAAATGTACAGGTAGTATTTAACAGCAGCAAATTGGCTACTGGTAAAGTTGTAGTTTCTGATTTGAATGGTAGAGTTGTAATGACAACTGCAGAACAAAAAATCGGAATGGGTGAAAATGTAATTCCAGTTTCTGCTGATTTGGCTAGCGGTATCTATATGGTGTCTGTTCAGAGCACTGCAGGTACTCAGTCTGCTAAGTTGGTTGTACAATAAGATAAATATTAATAATATCTAATATCAAAAACGAAAGGGCCCAGAATCTGGGCCCTTTTTTATTAATTTGAAGAATGAAAATCAATAAAGATTTCCTTTTTAGTATTTCTACAGCAATAGTTTTGGGTTTTTCCAATGATTCTTTTGCACAGGGTATGTTTGGATTGCAGAATAGTAACTTTTCTGGATCACATCAGATGTACACCAATCCAGCTAATTTAACTACGCTGTCATATCGTAGATACACCAATTTAAGTACCTTTGCATTAAGTGCAGACAATAATTATTTTGCGCTTGAAACGCCGTTTCCGATTTTTAAACTAGCAACTGGGAATGTGCCATCACAGTATAAAAATGCCAATGGCAAAGTGGCATGGAGCCCAAGTTATTTAACTTCTGATCCTTCTGTAAGTTCAATTTGGGGGAATGTAAATATGGAGTGGAGAGGCCCATCTCATGCAAGAAGATTGGGTCAAAGATTGGTTTATGCTTGGGGGATGAGAACAAGAGCCAATATGGCGGTAAAAGATCTTGATCCCAAAATGGCAAACTGGGTAAATAGTTTGGCAGATTCTAGTTCAGTTCAGAACTTAATAGGTGGTGTTACGCATCCGTTCAATTTTCAAGCCAATGCCTATCAAGAACTTTCGGCATCTTTGTCTTATAATTTTATTAATGTTGGTGGTTTTAGAGCTGCAATAGGCGGTACTGTAAAGTATTTAATGGGATTGGGGCATTTTTCAATCATCAATAATGGGGCTGATATTCAAACTTTTGGAATGGATTCAATCAGAATAAATCAATCAAATATGCAGGTTGCCTATTCTGATCCTCAGTTTATGCAACGTTTCATGAATGGTATGGTAGGAGGTGTATTGCCTACACTTAGTTCCATTATGGGTGGAGGTTTTGGCTTTGATGTAGGAATTTTCTTGGAAGGTGGCAACAAAGACCAAATGGATGGAATTGAGGAAAAATGGATAATTCCAGATATGAAATTGCATGATTATGGTTGGAAGTTATCCGCCGCATTAACAGATTGGGGATCGATGAATTACGGTCAGCAGATTAAACAATATACAGTATCAAACATAACACCTGTGAGTTTTCCTTTAGACACGGGTCTCGCCAAAGCATTTGCAATTAGCAATGAAAATGGTTTGAAATATATTGAGAATTTTGCTTCTGCCAATATGAATTATTCAAAAGTATCAACTACTGCGCCTTTAACTTTGCCTACGATGTTACAAATTCAAGGCGATTTAAGGGTGTTTTCTAAAGTTTTCGTTGGTATGCATTGGCAACAATCTCTGGTAAGTGTAAAAACTTTAGGCTTTAGAACGCCTTCGTCTTTGGTTGTAATTCCTAGATTTGAAACTGCATGGTTTGAATGTTCAATGCCTGTATCACTTACACAAGATTACAAACGTGGTGCTGTTGGAGCCTATTTGAGGGTGGGACCAATATTTATCGGTTCAGATAATCTTGTAACTACAGTGTTAGCCAATAAAGCCAAAGGTTTTAATTTGTATTTCGGTGTAAGTGGTGGTGTAAAACCAGCAAAAAGAACCAAAAGAGGATAATCATCGCCCTTACTTGGGCTCAATAAAAATAATCAATTAGGGGTTGAGATTATTCAAAACGAGTAATTTTAGCCCCTAATGCATTTAAGCGCTCTTCAATTCGCTCGTATCCACGATCAATTTGCTCAATATTTTTGATTGTACTTTTACCTTTTGCACTCATTGCTGCAATTAATAATGCTACACCAGCACGAATGTCTGGAGAGCTCATCGTAATGCCTTTTAATTGTGTTCTTTTATCTAATCCAATTACTGTGGCTCGATGAGGATCACAAAGGATAATTTGAGCCCCCATGTCAATCAAATTGTCAACGAAAAATAATCTGCTTTCAAACATTTTTTGGTGGATTAATACAGTTCCCCTTGCTTGGGTTGCAGTTACCAAGGCAATAGAAATTAAATCAGGTGTAAAACCAGGCCAAATTTGATCTGAAATAGTTAAAATTGAACCATCAATAAAAGTATCGATTTCATAATTCTTCTGAGCAGGAATGAAAATGTCATCGCCCTTTATTTCTAATTTAATTCCCAATCTTTGGAAAGTTTTGGGAATGATTCCGAGCATATCAACGCGACAGTTTTTAAGGGTGATTTCACTCTGTGTAATTGCCGCCATGCCAATAAAACTGCCAATTTCAATCATGTCTGGCAAACAGCGATGCTCACAACCATTAAGTTGTTTTACTCCTTCAATGATTAGTTTATTTGAGCCAATCCCCTGGATGTTTGCCCCCATAAAATTTAGCATTAAACACAATTGCTGCAGATAGGGTTCGCAAGCTGCATTGTAAATTTCTGTTTTCCCTTCTGCTAAACTAGCGGCCATTACTATATTGGCAGTACCTGTTACGGATGCCTCATCCAATAACATGCTGCAGCCTTTTAATGGTTTTCCTGAAACCATATAAAATTGAGATTCCGCTTGATATTCAAACTTTGCTCCCAATTGAATAAACCCTTCAAAGTGTGTATCCAATCTTCTTCTGCCAATTTTATCTCCACCGGGCGATGGAATATAACCTTTTCCAAAACGAGCCAGCAACGGGCCAACAATCATGATTGAGCCGCGCAAAGCAGCCCCCATTTTCTTGAATTCTGCTCCGTTGAGGAATTCTAAATCAACTTCATTGGCTTGAAATCGGTAATCGCCACGTGCCATTCTATCAACCTTAACACCTAATTTTTGTAATAACTCAATGAGTTTTAAAACATCCCTAATTTCTGGAATGTTTCGAATAATCACAGGTTCGGTAGTTAGTAAAACTGCGCAAATTACTTGGAGAGCCTCGTTTTTCGCACCTTGAGGAATAATTTCCCCTTTAAGTGAATGACCTCCTTCAATTTCAAAATATGCCATGTATGGTTGGTTGTGATTGGATGGGTGAAAAATTGAAAAATGCTTCGATGAAATTAAAATCTTCTGTAAGTTTTTCCACCTCTGCCGTTCTTCTTGTTGTTGTTGTTCTTATTGTTGTTACGCTGAAAATTGCTTTTTCTATTATGCCAGTTTTTGTTGGGTTGGGCAAGTTGTGTGTCTGGACTTACTGTAATTTCCTCACCCGATAATTGCAATTTACCACCACTCAATGTTTTTAGATGTTCCGCAATTACCTCGTTGCTCAAATTTTCATTGTTCCAAGCCTTACAAGAATTATACATAAATGAAGCAATCATGTTAACCAAATCTTCTCTTAAAGTGCCTGATTCCATTGCCGCCGCTTTGTCGATCATCATTTGTAAATTCCTGCCGTAAAATCTAAATCGGATATTCGCAGAAGGATAACCGATTTGTTCTGGCTTTTTGCTTTCTATGGTTTTGTTGACAATGGGATAAGGACAGTCTACATCCAGTTGATATTCAGCTACATGCATTACGATGCCCCACAAAATTTCTTTGTAATTGGCCTGTACTTTAATATCAGGATTCAAAGTAGCCATAATTTGAACCAAATTATGCACCCAAAGTGTTCTCTCATTTCTATCGGCGATAGATTTGATATGATCCAAATACAAATCAATGTGCCGTCCGTATTCAGACATGCTCATGGCTTGCCGCTGGGTGTTGTAGTCGTCCTGCAAGGTCATCATAGAAAAGCAAAAATACCCAACAAATATCGATTATTTATAAGAAATGTACCCGAATATTCTAGCGTATTTTTCAGTAGACAAATACTTGATTATTACCGGTATGCGCGGCCTTTCCA
>JAGKXC010000140.1 GCA_021151535.1 Sphingobacteriia bacterium
AAGACTGAATTTGGTGAAATGAGTGGGCGAATAATTTACCAACGAAATGAGGTTGTTGTTCACGGGATTTTCAATGAATCTACGGTTGGGCATAAATTGTTGCCACAATTCGGCGATGGTATAATGGGCAAAACTCATGGTTTTTGAAACCCCAATCAATTTCTTGTCTGCTATGGTTTCGATTCTGGGTTGCATGGGGGATACGGATTTTGGTTAAACTAACTCTTGTGAAATCAATGTATTTAACTCGTTCAAGTCTAAGTCTTTCAATGATTTGAACTTAATACAATAGCCGGTAATTTTGGCTTTGCCCAGGTTTTGTCCGTATTTTTCATTTAAATAATCCTTGCTCGGTGTGCCCATTACATACATGGAAATCCCCGTGCTGTTAGCGCTAATTCCCAACTTGTAAAACGCTTTGCTGCTGCCATTTTTGTAAACTATCAAATGGTTTCCGTATCCGATGTTTGGGTTCGAAACCACTTTCCCATCCTCATCCTTACCTTCAAAAAACCAAAGTTTACACCCCGGTTTCAAAGCTATGATGAGTTGATGCAATGCGCTTATATCGCCCTGCTTATCAACTGGTATTTGATCTATGTAGGATTGAATTTGTGCTTCAATTTTCATGGCGATAGTTGCAAATGTATGAGGGGAATTCGATAAACGTTCGATAATCAGATCCCGCAACATGCCTTTTTTGCATATTTTTGTATGTCTTACAATTATGAAAAAATCCATTTATTCTTTCCTGTTAATCGGAACTCTAAGCACACTTTTACTTACATTGAACAGTTCTACCAACGGCCCAGGTGGCAATAGAACTGGTTCTCCTGGAGCTTCTGGAAGTTGCGGTAGCTGCCATGGTGGCGGTAGTTTCTTCGGTCAGAATAAAGTAGGAATTGTTCTTCCCGGTGATACAAATTTTTTGACATCCTATACTCCTGGTGCGGAATATGAGTTGTTGGTACGATTAAAAGGTACTTCAACCAAAATGGGATTCCAAGCAACTGCGATTTTAACCAGTGGTTCTGCTGCTGGTACGTTGGGGACGGCTCCATCCGGAACCAATACCTATATGAGTGGGTCGAAAATGATTTGGGGTCATACAATGCCAAGTACTTCTGGTGAATGGAGAATCAAATGGACGGCTCCGGCAGCGGGTTCTGGTAATGTTTCTTTCTACGCAAGCGCCGTTTTTGCAAATAATAATGGCAGAGATAATGGCGACCAAGTGGTTCCAGGTTCAAAAACCATTACAGAAGACGCAGCAAACAATGCTAAATCTGTGAATGTGGAAACGGTTCAATTGTTGGGTAACCCAGTTCAAGAAGCCATTGTATTCAACGAAAAAGTGAGTCTTTTGACAGTAATGAATATGCAAGGCAAAGTTGTAGCCAATGCCGCTCAAACAGATCGTTGTGATGTAAGTTTGTTATCGCCCGGAACCTATTTTGTTCAGGTGATTAACAAGCACAATGCCAAGCAAACTTTCACTGTTTTAGTGAAATAAAGATTGATTTGAAAGCAGTTTTCATAGGCGATATCCACGGCAGAAGCATCTGGCAATCCATTGTTGCGGATGAAAATGATGCGGATGTATTTGTTTTTTTTGGCGATTATTTTGATTCAAAAGAGTCGATTTCAGGACCTAAGCAGTTAGAGAATTTTAGGCAAATTGTAGATTTCAAGGAAACAGCAGAATCGCATGGGAAAAAGGTGATTTTGCTTTTTGGTAACCATGATTTTCACTACATGCCATGGCATACCCGTGAACCTTATTCTGGGTATCAAAAAACGATGGCACCGAAGATTCAGAAATCCCTGCTACAACATATTGAGCAATTTCAAATGGCTTATACTTTTAATGATGTGCTGTGCAGCCATGCAGGCATTTCTTCCATTTGGATGCATCGAAATATTGGTCCGGAAGGCAAAGTAGGGAAATGGTTGCGCACAGATTTACAGAGTATTGTTGATGCGGTAAATCGGATGTTTTTGGAAAAGCCTAAGGCATTTGATTCTCAAGGGTTCGATTCTTCGGGCGATGAACCCCAACAAACACCCATTTGGATCCGGCCTTATTCATTGGTGAAAGCCAATACGGAAATTTTGGAGCCTCATTGTAGGCAAGTTTTCGGACATACCCGCATGAAGGATTTGGAGAAAAATTGGGCAGAGGTTATGGATGTTTGGAACGGGCGATATATCGCTACAGATGGCTTACATTTGGGCGCTTACTGGATTTATAAAAACGGCGATTTTCAAAGAAAATTGGTTTAAATAGTTGCCGCACCGATTGTCGCGGCTGTGTAAGAGTATCATTAAAATATTTCAACCATTTGGTGATGTCTTTAAATATTGTTTTATTTACAATAACTAATTAGGCTGAATGTATGTTTCAAACGAATCTTAGAAGAAGTATTGCTTTGCGGATGATTTTATCAGTTGCTGCACTGGGTTTTGGTTCTCAGTGGTCGCAAGCACAGAATATTGATTCACTAATTTCTCATATGACGTTAGCGGAGAAAGTTGGGCAGATGGCACAAATTGATTTGGGAGTGATTTGGCAAGGACAACCATGCAATCCAGCATTGCCGGTTCGTTTGGATCAGGAAAAGTTGGCAATTGCCATTAACAGATATAAAGTTGGTTCTATTTTAAATTGTGGATGTGCTAGTAATACCCATTCCTTGGATGAATGGAGAAGTTGGATAGGTGAAATTCAGCAGCAGGCGAAAAAAAGTGGTGTTTTACCAGTGTTATATGGTATTGATGCTATTCATGGAGCTACCTATTTACATCATGCTACATTATTTCCTCAGCAGTTAGCGCAAGCCGCAACTTGGAATCCGGATTTGGTATATGCTGCCGCGGAAATTACGGCTTATGAAACAAGAGCCTCTGGTATTCCATGGAACTTTTCTCCTGTGCTTGATGTTGGAAGGCAGCCCTTGTGGTCGCGTTTTTTTGAAACCTATGGATCAGATCCATTTTTGTGTTCTGAAATGGGTGAGGCTGCTGTGAAAGGTTATCAAAACGAAAAGAATCAAAAAAACAATCATATTTCCGGATTCAAAGTTGCGGCTTGTTTGAAGCATTTTATGGGTTATAGCGCCCCACTTTCAGGAAAAGACCGTACACCGGCGTATTTCTCCGAACGCGATTTACGAGAAATCTTCTTGCCTAGTTTTCAGAAAGCCATTGCAGCAGGTGCAAAAAGCATCATGGTAAATAGCGGCGAAATAAGCGGTATCCCAGTGCATGCCAATTATCATTTGCTAACAGAAATTCTGAGGAATGAATTAAAATTTGAGGGTGTTTTGGTTACCGATTGGGAAGATATTTATCGTTTGCATACCAATCACCGGATTGCCAAAGACCAAAGGGAAGCGGTGAAATTGGCTATTCTTGCTGGAATTGATATGAGTATGATCCCCAATGATTTTGGGTTTATAGATTTACTTTTAGATCTGGTAAAAACAGGCGAAGTACCGGAATCCAGAATCAATGAATCGGTGAAAAGAATACTTCAATTGAAAAAAGATTTGGGGTTATTTCAGGCTCCAATGGGCTTGAATAAAGAGGCATTTCCATTGGTTAGCAGTACAGAATTTGCAAACAAAGCCAAAGAAACTGCAATGCAAAGCATCACCCTGCTAAAAAACAATGATGTATTGCCGCTGTCGGCGGGTAAAAGAGTAACAGTTTGCGGTCCGGCAGCCCATAATTTATCGCTTATAAATGGTGCTTGGACGCATAGTTGGTTAGGTAGGGATGAGGCCTTGGCCAAACAATTTGGACTGGGCGAAACTGTAGCGGATGCCTGTGCCAAAGTGGGAACCAACAATCAATGGTTTTTTCCGGAAGTTGATCTACAAATGGATTTACAACAAACTCGATTAAGCAAGAAAACCGCTAAATCAATTAAAAAATCCGATGTGGTTGTTGTTTGCTTGGGTGAACTTCCCGGAACGGAAATGCCAGGAAATACAGAATCATTGGAGTTGGATGAATTGCAACGACAGTATGTATTACAAATACAGAAATTGGGTAAGCCAGTTGTATTGGTGTGTTTCTTTAATCGCCCGAAAGTAATTACCGGAATTGATTCTCATTCTGCAGCAGTATTGTATGC
>JAGKXC010000141.1 GCA_021151535.1 Sphingobacteriia bacterium
ATATTAATAGGCAAGATTTTATTATGTCATTTTATTGTCATGCAGATTTTTTACACCGCTAAATCTTTAGTTTTCTCACAAATTAATAAAAAACACTATATTTGATAGATTCACATTCTTGTGATTTCTACCTTGTATGCATCGCCGGAAAAGAAATATCATCTTTATTTTGCTGTTAACATTAGCAAATTTCCTGCAACTGCAAGCACAGCAAGATTATTCCAAATGGCGCATCCTCGATACCGGAATCGTGGATTTCACCCACAAAAATACACAGTTCATTAGCAAAGCCTCCTTTGAACTACCTTGGCTCTATCAAGGCAAAATTGATAGTATCCAAACCATGCCCTGCTCTCCACAACAAGAATATCGCTATTCATTTGTTCAAGATACCGCTGGAAACCTGAGGTATTATGCTGATTATACCGGTGTGTATTCTAACCAATCAGGCGTTCTATTCAAGTCGTTCAATATGAATACCTTAGCCCTAACCTGCCCATCTATTCCTTGGTCGGCTAAGTACTTCAAAATCCCGGGAAAACCCGACCTAAGTTGCTTCCCAACTTTCAACCAACGCGACAGCCTTGAAAATCATGGTTATAGCAACTGCGTGCGATTTGGCAAAAGCAACCAATACGGCGTAGGCATTTGGGATTACCTCAACAACGGATTTCGATTATTGCATCTGCAATACGACCCCATTTCCGGCGATAAAATCCTGAGTAGCGCCTTGCTCCCCAATGCAGGTCAACTCACATCCATCACTTGCGGGCCCACTGACAGCACATTTTGGATCGTAAGCATCCTGAATAATAAACATACTGTACAAGTATTTCTTTGGTCCACCCAAGGCGTGAAACTTAAGCAAACATTTGAATTGGGCGATACCAGCAACAGCGACCTGTACAGCAATCGGATGAAATTTTCGCCCGACAATACCAAAATCATTTTGCTTAAGCGCTCAGATTATTTTAGCCCGGCTGACTCTGCTTCAAACAACGCCAAACGCTCATATCTCTTCGATTTCGATCAACAAACAGGGAATATCAGCAACCAACAATCACTAAAAATTAGTGGCAGAGATTTGGCATTTTCGCCCAATTCCAAGCTGATTTACATCACCATTCCGCAAAATAATGGTGCGCAACTTCCTCAATCCCAGTACCGCAACTTATATCGTTACAACATCTCGTCGCAAACCTTAAAATTGGTACTCAACGACAGCTTCTATGCGGTGAATATGCAACTGATGCCAGATGGCAACATCTATTTGCATCAATCCACATACTCCGATTCCCAGATGTATTATGCACCCAAGTTGAAATATCGGTTGGCGCGATTGGAAAACGCCAATGACACACAAAACATACACTTCAATTGGTATCGATCTGCGCTGCCTTACGATGTGAATTTCAGTAACAAAATCAACAACAGAAGCGACTTCCTCTTTTGTCCTGAGATACCGATTTGCAAGTGCTTAGAGCCAGAAAAAGCGAGTAAAATCGGGCAGTTTTGCTTTTCGGGCGATACGATCGCCATAGAAAACAAATTCCGCAAATATGATTCGCTGAGGGTAAGCTGGGGCGATGGAAACTTCACGGTGTACCCAAATATTCAAGATACACTGTATCATGGCTACGCCAAGAACGGACAATATGCAATTTCCACCAGTTATAGCAGCGTTTTTCAAGATTTTGAGCAGTTGGATACGGTAATTTTCATTCAAAACAACCACCCATCAAGTTTGCGCGACACATTTTATTGCACACATGATTCTTTGTTTTTGAATTTGGCGCTTGAAGATAGCAACTTGATTTGGGCGAGTACAGGCAATGCACAAAATTGGATTTCTCAGCCGGGGAAATACGCATTTACTTACCGCGATAATTGGTGCAATTTCCGCGACTCAATTGCGGTAAAAGAACAGCTTCAAAGCTGGAATCTACCTTTTAATGATACGGTTTTGTGCGCAGGCCAAAAGGCGGTTATTGCGGCACCGAAGCATTTGAAATTGCAGTGGGATGACAACATATTCGACACTGTTTCAACGAAGGAGTTCACTGTTTCGGGCAAACACAGATTTACTTTTGCGGATGGAGTTTGCAGGTATAGCGATTCGTTAACAGTAACCGTTTTGCCTCCGATCAATTTAACCATCAAGCAATTGGACACAAATGTTTGCTTCTTGTTTGATGATTTAAGCTTTGAGGTTTCTGGCAATTTACAGGGTGCAAAATGGGTAGAATGGAATTCGACAAGAGGCAATTCTTTGCGGTATTCAACGCGTGAAACGGAGGTGATTCGTGTAACGACAACGGACAGTTTTGGCTGCACCGAAACTGCGTTTATCGCCCCGAAAAGCAGGTGTAATTCTCGTATTTACATTCCGAATGCCTTTACGCCCGATGGTTACGGTCCGGCAGCGAACGAGCGTTTCAAACCGGTAATTGAGGATGGAAAACTGAAGCGATTTAGGATTTACAACCGCTGGGGAGAATTGATTTTTGAAGATTCGGGCGATGCAGGCTGGGACGGCAAGGTGGGCGGAATTCCCGCGATTGACGGTGTTTATTTATATGAAATCGAGGTAATGACGGCATTAAACCAATACAACTATGTACAGCGTTTCTTCGGCAATGTGCATTTGGTGAGGTAGGTGTAATCCAACTAATTCTCTTTAACTTAGCAAAAATCTATCTATGATCGATTTCTTTCAACAACTCAAATTCCGCAATGAAGCCCTGTTTTATTTTGGTGCCGTTTGCCTCATCGCCGCTTGTATTTTTCTCGTACTTGCCAAAACTACTCAAGTACAAGTTTTTGGCGTGAATGCTTGGTACAAACCCTTCAAATTCGCATTTTCAACAGTCCTCTTCGCTTGGTCTATGGCTTGGTACTGCTACTACTTGCCGGATTTTAATATTTCCCGTTTTAATTGGACGGTCATCATTTTACTCGGATTCGAAATATTTTACATCGCTTTTCAGGCAAACCGCGGACAGTTATCGCACTACAATTTATCAACTCCTTTTTACGCCACACTTTATTCCCTGATGGCCATAGCAGCATCAGCAGTAACCATTTACACCGCCTATGTGGGCTATCTATTTTTCATTAACCACTTCCCTAACCTACCCCCTAATTATGTTTGGGCGATACGTTTCGGAATCATTTTATTTGTGATTTTCGCATTCGAAGGCTTCGCCATGGGCGCCAGATTGAACCACAGTGTTGGCGCAATCAACGATAATTCCAATTGGTTTATTGTTGGATGGAGTAAAACAGTTGGCGATTTGCGCATCGCCCATTTCATTGGCATGCACGCTTTGCAACTACTTCCTGTTTTGGCATTTTACACCAAAAGCAATAAAGTTACTTTTATCCTAATTCTGCTTTATGGACTGCTTACTGTTTTTACCTTCATACAAGCCATCAAAGGAAAATCTATTGCACAAACATTTATTCAATCAAAGTGAATTTATACCCTAATCAGCCACTAAAATCTTCCAAATGCATCAAAATCAAACAATTTTATCCATTTGAATGTTAACTAGATATGAAAAGTTGGGTTGTCATTTTGGTTGTCGTTTCGGTAATTGCCTTAGGATTTTTGTTTTATTCATTTCGCTTGAAAGACATTGAGATTCCAAAATATAGAGTTGTTAAGCAGTTGGGCGATGTAGAAATACGCGAATATCCCAGTTTAATCTTGGCTCAAACGTCGTTAAACAAATCGGATTATGATGCGGAAGGCAGCAATGGTTTCCGTACGGTTGCAGGGTATATTTTTGGTGGAAATCAATCGCAGCAAAAAATCGCCATGACGGCACCGGTTATCATGAAAATGGGCGATTCCGCGTCAATGTCGTTTGTGATGCCCAGTGAATACGAGATGAATGACTTACCCATTCCATCGAGTAATCGGGTAAAATTGGTGCAAGAGGAGCCTAAATTATTAGCAGTGATACGATTTGGCGGCTATTCCAATTCAGAGAAAATCAAGGAATATGGCGATAAATTAATGGCAGCGATCAAGGCAAACAATTTGGAACACAAGGGCGAATTGTTGTACATGGGTTACAACGCCCCTTGGGATGTGGTTTACCGCCGGAAAAGTCCTTTATACGTTGATACTCTTTCAAGATAAGTTTACCACTCATATTCGCCGACTTTGCCATTTGATTAATGTCATCTACATTGATTTCATCCAATTCGAATTTACCATTAATTGACATCGCCATTTTTACACTTAGCTCGGGATAATAAGTTGTACTTAGAATATCATAAGCTGGAGCTAAGATACATTTGTCTTTATGATAAAGGATTGAGTAATTTTTGCCATGGGCATCTTTGTTTCCAATGATAAAATTAAACAAAAATACAGATACGAATTTATTGATCTCCATAGCAGGAACCGTTGTTGCTTTTCTTAATAGCTTAACACAATCTGCAAACGACGGTCCACTATCTGCTTCGTATTTATTTTGGATTTGAATCCCAAGAGCCTGACAAAAATCTTCTTGCTGGATGCGCTCGATTCTATCCATCTGTAAAACCCTGTCGTACCGATCAATGATATAAAGTGTTTGCGATGGAGTTGCAACGAGTCGAACGTTTGGCGTAACAATTCCAATTTTTGACGCAATTTTCATACACGCATATTCATTATACGCCAAATTAGGGAATTTCTTGTGAGCCGGTTTGACAATAATATTACTTGGCGACCCATTTTTAGGAATAAAATACTGATTATTAAAGTAATACAAACCCGTTTTTGATTGAGCCCCAGCAAGTGATAATCGCAATTCTTTTTCACTATACAATGCACTTAATAATGAATCATT
>JAGKXC010000142.1 GCA_021151535.1 Sphingobacteriia bacterium
GAATTGGCTGCGGGAGTTAAGTGGCGCATCGCCAACCATGTTTATTTATATGGATCGGTGAGTGAGTGGGGTGGATCAAAAGTGAAACTGCAAGATATTGATCAGTCACATTTTAATGGTTTGGATTTCGGAACCAAAGTGGTGCATCAAGTGCAGCCGGTTCAATGGATGTGGAAATTGGGGATTGTGTTTGATTTGAGTGAAGATAGAACCGAAAGAATTTTGGTGAGAGAAGCTTATTACGATACTTCTGAGGTGTTGGATATGTATGTAATCGATAATTCCAATAATAGTGTATCGCTAAATGGCGATACAACAATGTTGCGTAATTCTAATGGCATAGAAATTCGTTATCTACCTTGTCCTTGCTGTGAAACTCAACACAGCAATTCGCAGTACAAATCATCGCCAAATGAAAGTAGTGGCAACCAAACAGGGGGAGTTATTGAAGGTTTTGAATCGGGTAATTCGGGATCAAATTGGGATCCTTCTCACTCCAGAAGCCGCGGTTCTAGCGGCTCCAGCGGTACTGTTATCCACTCATCTGGATCAGGTGGTAGAAGCGCCCTTCCCGGAATTAGTGCCCCAGTTTCAAAACCATCGATAAAGAGTAGATAGAGTTATTTATATTTGCAACTTTATCTATGTTTTCAAAGTCTTGTGAGTATGCAATACAGTCTTGTATTATTATCGCCCAGTTTTCAAAAGATAACAATAAAATTAATTTAACGGATTTATCCGAATTTACGGGAGCTCCTCAAGCTTACTTAGGTAAAATCATGCAAAAATTGGTTAAGGAGGAAGTGGTTTGTTCCGTTAAAGGACCCGGTGGGGGATTTTTTTTCAAAGAAAATGTTGCTGATATTAAATTGATGAACATAGTTAGGGCCATTGATGGCGATGCCTTAACTACTCGCTGTGTTTTGGGGCTTCAAAATTGTTCAAGCAAAAATCCTTGTGCTCTTCATGATAAATTTGAATCTATTCGAAATGAAATTCGAAGTGCCTTAAATAGTAATGATTTACAAGTTATCAGTGAATTGGTGCCCATTGGACAGTTAAAAGCAATTTCCCAATAAATACCCAAGACAATCTACAATTCCATTTTGAGGAATCGGCCGGTATGGCTTCTTTCGTGTTTGGCTACCACTTCTGGCGTGCCTGCAACCAAGATTTCTCCACCTCCTGTGCCGCCTTCAGGACCCAGGTCAATTACCCAATCCGCCACTTTTATTACATCCATATTGTGTTCAATCACCACTACCGTATTGCCTTTGTCTACTAAAATCTGCAAAACCCCTAGCAACTGCTTGATGTCGTTAAAATGCAGTCCAGTTGTTGGTTCGTCTAGAATGTACAACGTTTTACCCGTATCTCTTTTGCTTAATTCTGTTGCCAATTTTACCCTTTGCGCTTCACCACCACTTAAAGTAGTGCTACTCTGACCCAAAGTGATGTAACCCAAGCCAACGTCTAACATGGTTTGTATCTTTCTTTGAATCAATGGAATAGCATCAAAAAATGCCACGGCTTGCTCAATCGACATTTCCAATACATCGTTGATGCTTTTGCCTTTATAACGGACTTCCAAAGTTTCGCGGTTATACCGTTTGCCATTGCACTCATCGCACATCACTTCCACATCTGGTAAGAAATTCATTTCTATTACTTTACGTCCACCACCACCACAAGCTTCGCATCTGCCACCTTTTACATTGAAACTGAATCTACCTGGTTTATAACCCCTAATTTTTGCCTCAGGCAATTGCGCAAAAAGATTTCTAATTTCTTGGAATACACCCACATAAGTAGCCGGATTACTCCTTGGCGTTCTACCAATGGGCGATTGATCAATTCGGATAACTTTATCAATCAGATCCAACCCCTTGATTTCCTCGTAAGGCAAGGTGCGGTAATTTCCTGCATAAATCCGATTATGAACAACAGGATAGAGAGTTTCGTTTATCAAACTTGATTTTCCACCACCACTCACGCCAGTAACACAAACAAAAACACCCAATGGTACTTCCAGGGTTACATTTTTTAAATTATGCCCCGTAGCGCCTTTTAATACAATTTTTTCTTTTCCTGCTTTCCTTCTTTTACTTGGCACAGGAATATGCTCCTCGTTTCGCAAGTACTTGCCAGTAATGGCATTAGATTGCTTAAACTGCTCAACTGTTCCAGATGCAGTAATGGTTCCACCATGAACGCCTGCCGCAGGG
This sequence comes from Sphingobacteriia bacterium, assembly GCA_021151535.1. Classification (GTDB taxonomy): domain Bacteria; phylum Bacteroidota; class Bacteroidia; order NS11-12g; family UBA955; genus JAGKXC01. The sequence continues at coordinate 2,226 of JAGKXC010000142.1, forward strand.
CCAATTTCAACCAACCAATCACTGGCATTCATCATGTCTTTGTCGTGTTCAACAACCAAAACGGTATTGCCCAAGTCGCGCAAATCGCGCAAACTTTGAATCAATCGCTCGTTATCTCTTTGGTGTAAACCAATACTGGGTTCATCCAAAATGTACAACACATTCATCAATTTGCTACCAATTTGGGTAGCCAATCGAATGCGTTGCGCTTCACCGCCGCTTAATGTTCTTGCAGGGGAGTTTAAACTCAAATAATTTAAACCTACGCCACTAAGGAAATTTAAACGAGAGCGAATTTCTTTTATCAATTCAGTTCCTATAATACGCTGTCTATCAGTTAATAAACTATCAACATCCAAGAACCATTGATTCAAATCGCCCAAATTCATATTGCTTAATTCTGCAATATTTTTTTCACCAATCTTGAAATGTAACGCCTCTTTTTTTAATCGAGCTCCGCCACATTCACTGCAAACTTGCTGATGCATGAACTCTTCTGCCCATTGCCTCAATTTATCATCGTCTGCCTCGAAATAATTCTCTTGGATATAATGAACAACGCCTTTGTATTGCGATTCGTAATTCTTTTTCTGACCTTGGTGATTCACATGACTTACCGAAATGGTTTCGTCGATACCATATAGAATGGCTTCCAATTGTGCTTCTGAAAGCTTTTCAATGGGGTCTGCCAAACTAAAATCTAAGTACTTTGCTAAAGCCCGGAGCTGACTAAAAGTCCAATTTTCTCTTAATTCACCAATGGGTACAATCCCTCCACGGTTAATGGATTTGCTGCGATCGGGAATAATAAAATCGATGTTTACTTCAGCAGTTTCGCCCAATCCTTCGCAATTCTGACAAGCGCCATAAGGAGAGTTAAATGAAAAACTGTTGGGTTGCGGTTCGTCGTAACTCAAGCCGCTTATTGGATCCATCAAGAATTTACTGAAGGGGTGAATTTGAAGTTGCTGATCTTCTACCACAAAATTACCATGCCCCATTTTGAGTGCGGTTTTCACCGATTCAATCAATCGGGTAGGAGAGAGCGCTTGCACGTCTAAGCGGTCAATCACCACCTCAATATCATGTATTTTGTAACGGTCTAGCTGAAGTCCGGCGCTAATTTCTGTTACTTCACCGTCTATTCTTACTTTGTTATAGCCCTTTTTCTTGATTTGCTCGAAAAGTTCCCTGTAATGGCCTTTTCTTGCTTTAATTACGGGCGATAATAGTGTAACTTTCTGGTTTTCAAACTTTTGGATGAGGGTGTCGATAATCTGAGCTTCGGTGAGTTTTACCATCTTTTCACCCGTTAGATAACTGTAAGCTTCACCGGCCCTTGCAAATAATAATCGCAAGAAATCATACACCTCAGTAACAGTACCAACCGTACTTCGGGGATTGCGAGAAACAGTTTTCTGTTCGATGGAAATAACCGGGCTCAATCCTTTCACACGATCCACATCAGGCCTTTTCATATCGCCAATAAACTGACGGGCATATGCGCTGAAGCTCTCTAAATACCGCCTTTGCCCTTCTGCAAAAAGCGTGTCGAAAGCCAAGCTCGACTTTCCCGATCCCGATAAACCGGTAAATACCACCAGTTTGTTGCGAGGAATTACCAAATCGATTGACTTGAGGTTATGCTCCCTCGCACCAACTACTTCGATAACTGGCTCTTTGTCTGATGGAAGATGAATATCTGTTGAAGAAAGTGAATGAGGCTTCATGAAAGGGGGGCAAAGTTACTTAACAATTGATAGGAATAAAAGTTTACCGTTGTTTACCATCCACCGGATGCGCCACCGCCATTAAAG
>JAGKXC010000143.1 GCA_021151535.1 Sphingobacteriia bacterium
AATGGAGCGCACTACTTTGAGAGAACGACAACTGGAAGGAATTGCCGAAGCAAAGAAGCGTGGTGTTTATAAGGGCAGAGAGAAAGGAACAGTTGAAACGAAGGAAGAGGTGTTGGGAAGATATAAAGAAGTTGTTCGTTATCTAAGAATGAACAAAAGCCTCCGAGATATTGCTAGCAGATGTGAAATTAGTTTGGGTACAGTGCAGAAAGTAAAAAGAATGATTGCCTAATTTCTTGCCCCAAATCGAGTTAGTGTCTTGCCCCAAAAGAAAAAGCCTCGCTAAACTATTGTCTAGCAAGGCTTTCGCATTTTTATTTGGCGGAGAGAGAGGGATTCGAACCCCCGGACCTGTTACAGTCAACGGTTTTCAAGACCGCCGCATTCGACCGCTCTGCCATCTCTCCTTTGGGAGTGCAAAAATAGAAATTTATGCGCTCATTTCAAATATAATTTGAATTTATTTTTTTCCGGCCCCACCTTTGCCGCCTTTTCCTGGATTCCAGAAGATCTTCGGCGTTAACACAAACTCCGTGCGGCGGTTCTGCCTATACTCCTCCTCCGAACATTCTACCCCATCCACACAGTGGTTTACCGGCAACGATTCTCCAAATCCTACAGGCTTCACCTGCGCCGGATTTACACCCTTCTTAATCAGATAATCTGCAATATATTGCGCCCTGCGCTGCGATAACGTTGCGTTCAATTGCGTGGTTCCGCGAGAATCCGTGTGCGACCTCACCTCTACCCCCCAATCCTTTCGTTTGCTCAACAATTCACTCAATAAATCCAATTCCTTCTCATAACCCGTCTCAATCCGCAAATCGTTCTGCGGGTGATAAATGGTTAAAAAGCGGTATTCCTTGTAATCAGTTGTGGTATCTACATTGCGAATCTTCTCTTCCCTAGCAGAATCTGTTAACAACAAGAAAGATAATGCTTGCGCATACTGGTATTTCTGCGTGCTAGAGTTTCCAATATTTTGTAGCACATTCACCACCAAGGCATCCGTATTTCCAGCCACTACATCAGCTGGCTTTTCATCCACCACAGGCTCTTCCACCGGTGGCACATAAACCGGCACCAACCATGCATCCAACATAGAATCGGTGAGGTCTACTTCATAAAAACGGTTTTTCTCTACCAAACCGCGGTTGCTGGTGAAATAGAAATGGTCGCCCCGCTTGGCAGGAGCTACCTCATCAAATTGGGTGTTGATAGCGGGGCCAGCGTTGCGAAGCTCCGTATTCAATAAGTTATAAAAGTAGATATCCTTGCCCCCAAAGCCTATGTGGCCATTGGAAGCAAAGCAAATGATCTGTTCGGTGATAAACACAGGATTGCTTTCTGAAAGCAAGGTATTCACTTTTACCCCCAAGTTTACGGGATTCACCAACAATATTTTGCCGTTGTTTGAATCGCGTTGAACCTGCGCCAAATAAATATCGGCCTTGCCATTGCCCCCATACATGTTGGAGCAGAACAATGCACTGTTGCCACTGGGCGAAAAACTCACCTCCGAAACAGAATAATCCACTGAATTGATTCCCACATTCTGCTCTACCACCTTAGAAACCTTGGGATTGTAAAATGTTCTGTACACCTCCAAATTAAATTGGTCTGTGTTGCTCACAAACAATGAATTTCTGGTAATATACATATCGCCAGAAGCAGGATCCACAAAACTCAACTCCTTGTACCTGCTGGGCGGCAAAGGATCTAAGTACTCGCCATGCAAATTTAAATTGGTGGCGGTGGTATGCTTCGCAACTGTTGTATCCGAAGGAATGGTTTGCACAAAAATGGATGGAAATGGTTTATCATCAACCGGTGAAATCGATGATTTCAAACCGCCATCTCTCAACACCCTGGCATGGTAATACACTTTGTCTTTACCGAAAACCAACCCATAAGCATCCAACGAATCGGCCACAGGCACGGTTTCAACGGATAATTTGGCCATCGGTTCTACCTGAGAAGTAAGAAACGTAGCATCCTGAAACTCGTTGTATATCGCCCCGTAAGAATAATCGGCAGCTTTTAAGGCCATGATAATGGAATCGGCAAACACTTTATCGCCAGCAGAAAGAGAAACATCCACCACATCCAACATGTCTTCCGGCTTCACAGATAACGGATATTTGTTCAACCACAACTTGTATTCCACCAAAGAAGAATCGTAATCACGCAACTTGCCAAGTGCATAAGCATGGGCTTTCAACTCATCGGCAACCTTGATATCGCCCAAATGGTTATACACCTTCATAGCCTTCTTGTAACGCGCATGCACCACGTGTTCGGCAGCGGGAACTGGCACCTGCGACTGCTTTTTGAGCAATCGAGGGAATTCCACCGCGCTTAAGTGCAAAAGAATCCAGATAAATAAGTACTCAGGTTTAATCATATCAATAGTTTCTGGGCTCTATAAACATTTGTTTGCTTGGTTGATAGAATTTGTACGACACACCAAATTCGTGGCTGGTAAACGGCGTTTGACTATCATAGATGTAACCGTGTTCATAACCATAGGTAATCCATACAAATTCATTGAATTTAAACTGCACTTGTAGCACGTCTGAACTGTTATTTCGGCGGCCATACCCCAACATAAATTGGTTTTTATAATACGCGTAAATGTTGGCATCCAAGTGCATGGGTAATCCCTTAAACTGCCTGGCTTGAACGGTAATTTTGGTTTCCCAATCCTTGTTCCATTTTTTCAAATAACCGGCGGTGTACATAAACATGGGCGATGCTACATAATTCAAGTTATACATATTGAATTGCTCCTTCCCTACAATGGCGTATTGCGGCATGGAAACGCCTAGAAAATATTGCTTTCCGTACAACAATAACCCGCCACCAATAACCGGAGTTTTGATGTTGTAATTGTTATCGGCGATGGCCCCATCGTTGGGATTATTTGCTTGTAACAAACCCAATTGAGCGTTATAACTAAACATCCCCAATCGCAAACCGGTAGAAATATTAAGGTTTTTGGCCAACTTTTTATGGTAGGCCAAATCAGCAGCTACCGAGAAGTTGGAAATGGGATTGGCATTCAAAAACTTCCCAATTTTCATGGATTGGAAACTCAAACCAGTTGCAAAATCACGGTTCAGCGGCATTTGTGCTCCTACCACATTAATTTTAGGCGATCCCGGGAAATTGGCCCATTGAGATTTGGTAAGTGCATCGATTTGTACAGCGCGGTTCACCCCATTATAGGCGGGATTCAACACGCTCGAAACTTTATCATATTGGGTTACCAATCCTGTTTGCTGGGCTTGCAAAGTGATGCTTCCCCAACTCAAGATGGCCCATGTTGCTAATTTTACAATTTTCATTTTCTTCTCTCCCTCCAATTATGGTTTAACATACACATTGCCTTTTGTTTGCGGGCGATAATAAGGCATGCCTGGCGCCACATTGTGGTCTAACACAAAGAAGTACAAGCCCTCTTTCAATGCCACACCCATGTAACGATCGGCTCCTACCTGTTGGGTACCGTCCCAGTTATTTACGTAAGGTCCTTGCGATCGATAAACCACATGACCCATATTATCAAATACAATTAAGTTGGCTTCTGGATAATTCTTCAACCCTTTGATGTAGAAAATATCGTTGATACCATCGCCATTAGGGGTGAAAATCTCTGGCACAAATGTGCTAGGATCCAAGAAATCTGGCAATTTGTTTTTATCGGCGTCTAGCTCTGTTTCCCAAATGTCAGTTAATTCATCATTATCGGAATCCAAATCCAAGTAATTCGGAGTGCCATCGCCATCGAAATCACTAGCTGTTTCCGTTGAATCTGCAATTTTATCACCATCGGAATCATCATCCAACCAGTTGCCAATGTTGTCTTCATCAGGATCTAATGTTCCTTCCACGATATCATCAATTTTATCGCCATCAGAATCCGTGTCAACATAATTATCATTGCGTATAAATCCCAGATACCATCGTCATCGCTATCGCGATCTAAGGAGTTCATTACACCATCTTTATCGGTATCCACGATTCCTAGAGGCAATTCACCCGCATCCAATTTACCATCTCCATCGGCATCCACACCCAAAGCGTCTAAAACGTCGTTGATGCCATCGTCGTCTGAATCCAAATCCAAGGAATTGGGAATGCCATCGCCATCAGAATCTGCAAATCCCTCTATTAAATCGGGAATGCCATCGTTATCAGAATCCAAGTCTACAGCATCATCAATGCCATCGCCATCGGTATCATTGATACTTTCCAACAAATCCGGCACACCATCACCATCGGAATCCAGGTCCCTCCAATTTCCAGTACCATCGCCGTCGGTATCGGCTACAGTTTCTTTCACATCATTGATTTTGTCATTATCAGAATCCACATCCAAATAATCGTAGATTCCATCGCCATCTGTATCGGCAGGATCATTGGCTACAAAAGGTTTACCCTCAATCAAATCCGAAATTCCATCGGCATCTGAATCGATATCCAAGTAATTCGGTATTCCATCGGCATCCAAATCAAATTTGCCTTCTATAAAATCATCAATACCATCGTTATCTGCGTCTTTATCTAACCAGTTACCTAGTCCATCGCCATCAGAATCCTGAATTCCTTCTTCAATATCCAACAATTTGTCATCGTCTGAATCCAAATCCAACCAGTTACCAAAACCATCGTTGTCTTGGTCTTTATTGGTTTCAATTAGATCGCTAATTCCATCATTATCGGCATCCAAATCAAGATAATTGGGCGATTTATCGTTGTCGTAATC
>JAGKXC010000144.1 GCA_021151535.1 Sphingobacteriia bacterium
AAAGCAGGATAAGCCAGGTGGAAGATTGAATTTGTTGGAGAAAGACGGTTTCACTTTCGATGTAGGCCCTTCGTTTTTTTCGATGAGCTATGAGTTTACAGAATTGTTTGATTCTATAGGTGAGAAAATGCCATTTGAATTAAACGAATTGGATCCACTGTATACAGTGAACATCGCGGGTTCTGATCGCGTGTTTCACATTTATAAAGATTTGGCCAAATTGGCTGAGGAATTCCGCGGCATTGAAGACGATTTCGAGGCCAAGGCTAGAAAATACTTATTGGGGGCTAAGGAGATTTTTCATGATACGGAGTACCGCATTGTGAAGAAGAACTTCAACAGCATCATGGGATTTTTGGCTTCAATGGCAACGGTGCCGATGAAGCATTTGCCAAAAATGTTTAGAACTTTTTGGCAGGAGCTGGAGCGCCATTTTGATTCAGAAGAAGTAAAAATCATTTTCTCTTTGGTAGCTTTCTTTTTGGGAGCTACGCCATTTAATACGCCTAGCGTATACAACCTGTTGAATTATACAGAGTTGCAACACGATGGTTATTGGAATGTGAAAGGTGGGATGTATAAAATTGTTGAAGGGATCATGGGATTGTTGCGTTGCCGATGCAGCGATGTTTAGGGGCAAGTTCTTAGGTAGAGAAAAATATCGCCCGGAAAAATTGGATAAGATGGAATGGACGTTAGCGCCATTCACTATATACTTGGGTGTGAAGGGGAAAATGGAGGGAATCCATCACCACAATTATTTCTTGGGGGATAATTTCCGCGACTACGCAGATACGATTTTCAGGAGTTCGGTAGCGCCGCAAAAGCCTTATTATTATGTGAATGTAGCCAGCAAGAGCAATCCTAATTGTGCACCGGAAAACTGTGAAAACTTATTTATTTTATGTCCGGTTCCAGATTTGCGCGTGAAGCCAGATTGGAGTGATGCGGATACATTGGTAGATGAGATTATTGAGGATTTGGGTAAGCGCGTGGGTTATGATGTGAAAAACAATATACTTACCAAAGTTGTTTATACTCCTAACGATTGGGAGAAGATGTTCCATTTGTATAGAGGAAGTGGGCTTGGACTGGCTCACGGCTTGAATCAAATTGGGGCATTTAGACCATCGAATAAAGACGAAAAATTGAACAATGTTTACTACGTTGGAGCCAGTACCACACCTGGAACTGGGTTACCGATTGTGGTGATTGGATCAAGATTAATTACAGAAAGGATAGAAAATGAGCATCGCACTTTTTGATCAAACGGCGAAAGCCATGAGTAAGCGTTTGGCGCTGAATTATAGTACTAGTTTCTCGTTAGGAATTCGTTTGTTATCGAATGATTACCGTTGGGCAGTTTTTGCAGTTTATGGTTTTGTGCGTGTGGCTGATGAGATTGTAGATACCTTTCATGGATATGATAAAAAGCGTTTGTTGGCTGATTTTCAGGTTCAAACTTATCAGGCCATTGAAGATGGAATTAGCACCAATCCAGTGTTGCATGCCTTTCAATTGGCGGCAAATCAATTTGGAATTGGCAAAGATTTAATTGAGCCATTTTTCCAATCGATGGAGGCGGATTTGTATGCTACTTCGCACAATGAGAGTAGTTACAATGAATACATTTATGGAAGTGCCGAAGTTGTGGGATTGATGTGTTTGCGCATATTCTGCAAGGGCGATCAAAGTTTGTATGATGCATTATTGCCTTATGCAAGAAGTTTGGGAGCGGCTTTTCAGAAGGTGAATTTCTTGCGTGATATCCGCAGTGATGTGGATGAGCGGGGTAGGGTATATTTTCCTGGAGTAGATTTTAGTAGATTTACCGATCAGGATAAAATGGCGATTATTCAAGATGTAAAGAAGGATTTCGACCATGCCTATGAGGGTATTGTAAAATTGCCGGTAGGCTGTAGATTGGGCGTTTATACTGCTTATATTTATTATTTGAAGTTGTTAGAAAAGATTCAGAGAAGTACAGCGATGGAGATCTTGGAAAGCAGAATTCGCATTCCTAATTCCCAGAAGTTGTATTTGTTGGCCGAGAGCGTGATTCGCGATAAAATGATGCACGGCGGTAGCCGCGTGGCTTGATAAGACGTATTATTTCTTTAATTGCTCTATAATTGACTGCAGTAGTTGAATTTTGTCTTCAAGCAATTGAATTTTATCTTCATAAAGTTGTTTCATTTCAGGAGGGAATGAAGAATGGCCAATTTGGTTGTTGATTGAACTGTTAAAGTTGTTGAATGCTATTGATTCATCAAATCCCAAAATCTGTTCGATTTGAACGCCTAATATTTTTGCAATAATCTCAAGTTTGTCCAGTGTAACAGCTACTTCATTTCGCTCAATTTTGCCATATCCAGTTACTGACATTTCAAGTTCACTCGCCATGTTTTCTTGGGAGTAACCTTTAATTTCTCTGATTTTGCGAATTTTTGAACCAATATTCATAGGTTCAAAAATAGCGTCTACAATCTGAATTTGCGAATATGACTTATTTCAATATTCGGTGCTGCTTCTAATACTTTATTTGTATAGCTGGTAAATGCTCTGAATTTCACTAGCCGTTAAAGCATGATCCCAAACAGCAACGTCCCTCATATAACCTGTGAAAGCATGATTGCCACCAGTCCCTCGGCGTCCAATTGAAACTTCATTTACATTCCCATTTATTGGTCCACCAGAAGGTGTAGAGTCAGTTAAGTTCCCATTAATGTAAATTTTAATGTAATTCAAATCATGTGTAATAACCATCAAAGTTGGTGTTCCAAATGGTTTTGTGACATTGGAAAGATAAACACCTTGACCACTTGACTCCCAAATTATTCTTGTACCGAAATTCTGTTTATCTATAGTATAAATCATAAATTCTATTCCACCTCCCCAACCAGACCAATCTCTTTTACTTATTGGTACGGAAAGGTTGTCTTTATCACTTATTGTTGAGGGTAATATAAATGCACTAATAGTATACTCACTTGGATTGAGTGTTTTAGAATTAGGAATTGAAATATTGCTATTCCCATCAAATTGGGTGCCTGTTAAGTTGGTTCCAGGAATTTGCGAAAAGATCAAATTTCCATTAGTTTTTCCATGATTTAAGTTACCACTATAATCATTAAAGTTATTTGTTAATGGCCAATATCCAAGTAATCCCCCAAGTGATTTAAAAGTGAAAGGTGGAATAAAAAATGGATTATTGGTTATTATAGAATCAATAAAAATATCATTTTTTTCGTCTAGTAATTTTATAACTAAATTGAAGCTATCAATATGTTGAAAGTTGTTTAAATTTCTACTGTTAATATAAAAGGTTACACTTGAATCTGTCGGGTTAATACCGCTTATTTTTTGAATGCTAAAGGGTTTTGCTGTGTCTTTCTTGAAAAAATCAAAACTTCCTGAGTTTGACCAAAAGTTCTTTAAAATAGTAACGGTCAGGAATGAATCCGTTTTTGTTATTGATTTTATTTGGACATTTTTCTTTTTAAATCCGGTTAAATTATAGGTTTCCTGATTGCAAGCAGCAAAAAGAATTAGTATTGAAAATATCTGTAATACTGATTTTATATATTTCTGTTTCATTATATACTATTTAATTGAGTAGCCAAATAGAAAATTTATAGATGTTTTATGGATATCTAAATTTCTGGGTAGAATACTTATTCCTAGTTGAAAATTATTCTTGTTGAATAATACACCAATAATTGGATCAATTCTTGAAATCGTTTTATCTTGTATATTGTATGTGATTTGATTGCCTTCATTCGAATTTAAGTTTGTAGATTGTAATACTGAGCAGTATTTAAATTTCCAAAAATCAATTCCGTACATAAGGTTTATTGAGCTTGATATAGCCGTTTCTCTGCAAAGTCCAATTTCATTGATGCTGTATTCATATTGAGGCTCTGAACTATAACTATAGTTTAAGTAATCAATATTTGGCAAATCAGAGTTAGTGCTTTGCAACTTTGGGTGTTTATTAACGTTGTCGAAATTCGATATAAAAAAAACTCTTATGCCCGATTTTTTCATTTTACAAAAACTAATCCCAATTGGATATTTTGAATTCATACTATTGCTAAATTCAAATGGATTAATTATCAAACCAATATTGTTTGAGTTTTTAAATTTGTCTTCAATTGAAATTAGTGTTGTGATTTTGTAGGGTTGGTACAGGGGAGTGAAATCCTTAAATAGTATATCTTCGTTAGAATTTGTTGAAGTAATAGAGGT